>NZ_JALLPL010000003.1 GCF_023276355.1 Haloplanus sp. XH21 | reverse complement strand
AAACCGAACTCGTGACAGAGGAGTTCAGTCGGGAGATGGACGGTTGGGACGTCGACGCACTCCCAGTCGAACATTCCATCGAGACGTACGCATTCCGCTTCGAGGAACACGAAACCGGTTCGTCGTTCGTCTTCTCCGGCGACACGCGGAAGATCCCGTCGCTCGCAGAGTTCGCTTCTGATGCGGACGTCCTCGTTCAGGACTGTAACACCGCCCCGGTCGATAAGGACCGCGTGCCGGACGAGGACGACCAGTTCGTCTGGCAACGGTATGCCGAGGGAGAACGGGACTTGGACCAATCGACGCTGACGGCCAATCACTGTGATGCTACAGACGCGGGAGAACTCGCCCAGGACGCTGGCGTCGAGACGCTCGTTCTCACGCACATCATGCCGTACCGTGATCTCGAATCGATGCGGCGAGACGCCGAGTCAGAATTTGACGGCGACGTAATCGTGGCTGAGGATGGGCTTACCCTCTCTCCATAGAAAGTCAAAATCTGGGGTTTAACAACGCTCCAAGGACCGTGAGTCTGTCGGTAGTCTGTTCAGTCCTGTTTGTATTCGCGTCTGAATCCACGGAACTCCGTACGGTGGGCTTCTTCGTCACTTAGAATTGTGACGGCGAGATCTTCTGTGACTGGGTCATCGGCATCAGTCGCGGCTGTAATGAGGTCACGATACATCTGGATGGCGTCTTCTTCGGCATCCAAGACGCCGTCAATGACCGACACGACGTCGGTACTGTCCTCCGGCGGCTGAAGACTTTCTTGTCGCGCTTCGAAATCGGCTGACGCGGGCGGGCGCTCGTCGAGTTGCTTGAGCCGGTTGCCCAACAATTGGGCGTGATTAAGTTCCTCCTGAACATCGGCTTCGAGACTCTGTTTTACCTCCTCGGCACTGACTCCGTCGAGGACAATGGAGTTCGTCAAGTAGTTCATCACGGTCTCGATCTCGTCACTATACGCCCGCTGGAGGAGCTCGGTTACTCGTTCACTTGTCATACAACGAAAATACGCCGCCTATCCGTTTATGGCTATGGGTGGTCAAATCCAAGAGGAGAGTTGAAGACTGACTACAATGCGTGTAGATTCAGGTGTAAATAATGATAACTAGCTGCTTAGTGGCCGCCCGAAACAGCGTGTAGACCAACGATCCCGACGACAATCACACCGATGAATGATATGCGGGCGAGAGTGGCGGGTTCATCAAAGAGAATGATTCCAAGCGTGGCCGTCCCGACTGCACCGATACCTGTCCAGACAGCATATGCTATCCCGATTGGGAGGTCTTTGACTGCTTGTGCCAACAGTACCATACTGATGACGAGGGCGACAACAGTGCCGACCGTTGGCACTGGTTTCGTGAGTCCGTCCGAATATTCAAGTCCGACTGCCCAGCCGATCTCGAACAGGCCTGCGAGTATGAGTATATACCACGACATCACAGCTACGCCTACCTATCCAGTCAGTCTATAGCTTCTGCTATCCATCAGACAAGACAGAGTTAGCTATATCTATCCGTTTGCTATCGGTGCCGACACACACTGTATTGACCGCCACTGAGCCCCAGTTGTATCACCTTCCCAGAATTGTAACAGAGTCGGCGAACAACAAATCATCCTCTTACTGCTCAGGAACGTCGATACTGGAGACCATAGCTATCATGGAATATCATCTCACCGGATGACTTACTGCAGGGCACGATACCCGCCGTATTTCATTCCGAGCCAGAACGCGACCGCTGCGAAGATCACCATCGATGGGAGCACCATCATAAGTACCGTCTGGGTTGCCATGACGCCGCTGGCGACCAGCCCCCCGACCCCGATTGCGATTATTGCAACAAGAATTCCGCCCGCTCTCGGTAGGTCAAACTCCATATCGATCGGAGGGTTGTCTGGATAGTAATACATTATGAAATCGTAGCAGGAGAACGGTGATAGAATTCTACCGCAGTATAATAAGCGACGCGTGGCGCTCACAACCTTTCTTTTTCAGCACCACCATTATGTAGCGAGAGTGTGGGAGTGTGACACATGGAAGTCCGCAGGAAAACCCTTGCAAAGTTACTCCTCCTGGCGTTTGTCTTCAATCTAATCGTGATGGGGTCGGGGGCGTACTTCGCGTACCAGGAATCGCCCGACCGCCCGGAGCGCATCGTCGGCCCCGACGGCGAGGTGATCACGACGAATGAACAGATCGTCGAAGGGAAGGCTGCGTTCCAGCAGAACGGCCTGATGAACCACGGGTCGATCCTCGGGAACGGCGCGTACTTCGGCCCGGATTACACGGCCGACGCCCAGGAACGACTGGTTTCGAACATGCGCGTGTACGTCGCCCAGGAACGCTACGACACGCCGTACGCAGACCTTCCCGAACCGGAGCAAGCGGCCGTGAACTCTGTCGTCTCGCGCCAGCTTCAGGAGGGCGAGCTAGGGACCACTCTCGAGCTCACCGCCGCGGAGTCGTACGCCTACGAACAGGTACAGCAATCATACGTCGAGCGGTACTACGGCGGTGCCGCCGAACACGGCGTCCCAGAACAGTTCATCGAAACACGCTCGGACGCCCAGCGGTTCGCGGACTTCGCACTATGGACGGCACTGTTCTCGTCGATCGACCGGCCGAACAGCGACGTCTCCTGGACGAACGAGTGGCCGTACAACCCTGGCGCCGGGAATACGCCCACGACGTCCTCGCTGACGTGGAGCGTCATCGCGATGGTGCTCCTCGTCGGCGGGGGTGGCGCCGGCATCTGGCTGTACAACTCCGCCGAACTCCCGGAACCGGACACGAAGGGCGTCGACGTCCCCCATCCTAACGAGATCGACCTCTACCCGAGCCAGTTCGCTGCAATTCGGTTCGTCCCAGTGGCGGCCGTGCTCTTCGTCGTCCAGACGCTTCTCGGGGGGCTGATGGCACACTACTACATTGAGCGGGAGGGCTTCTACGGCATCGCGGAAGCCCTCGGCGTCGACGCGATGGCGACCCTCCCCTTCGCGATCACGAAAGCCTGGCACATCGACCTCGCGATCCTCTGGATCGCCACCCTCTGGCTCGGCGTTGGCCTCTTCCTCCCGCCGCTGCTCACCGGGCACGAGCCGAAGAATCAGAAACGGTACATTCACGTCTTGCTGGGGGCACTGGTCGTCGTCGTCGGCGGCGGATTAGTAGGTATCTGGCTCGGTGCCCAGGGCTACATCGATGGCGCACTCTGGTGGATCATCGGCAACGAGGGCCTCGAGTACCTCGAAGTGGGACGCCTCTGGCAGGCCGGTCTGCTCGCTGGGTTCATTTTCTGGGCAGCTCTCGTCGCACGGGGCTTCAAACCCCTGCTCGACCGGGAGGAGCGATACGGACTCGCCCATATGATTCTCTACGCGGGCGGGTCCATCGCGCTGCTCTTCTCCGCGAGCATGCTGTACACACCGCAGACTACGATGCCGGTGACGGAGTTCTGGCGCTGGTGGGTCGTCCACATGTGGGTCGAGGGCGCCTTCGAGTTCTTCGTCGTCGCCATCATCGGTATCTCCCTCGTCTCGATGAACCTCCTCAAACGTCGCAGCGCGGAGAAAGCGGTCATGTTCGAAGCGCTGTTCGTGATGGGAGCAGGCGTCATCGGCGTTTCCCACCACTACTGGTGGGTTGGTATGGCCGACTACTGGATCCCTATCGGGAGTGTCTTCTCCACGCTGGAGTTCATCCCGTTGATCTTCATCCTCTACGAAGCCCTTCACGAGTACCGGGCGATGATGGGGGCGGGCAAGGACTTCCCGTATCGGCTGGCGTTCATGTTCATTATCGCCTCCGGGTTCTGGAACTTCGTCGGCGGTGGCGTCCTCGGGTTCTTCATCAACCTCCCGCTGGTGAACTACTACGAGCACGGCACGTTCCTCACGGTCGGGCACGCACACGGCGCGATGTTCGGCGCGTTCGGCTTCCTCGCACTCGGGATGGCAGTCTACGCCCTCCAGTTCACTACCAAAGCCGGGAAGTGGGATCAGACGAACCTCAAGCGTGCGTTCTGGATACTGAACGCCGGGCTCGCGTGGATGGTCTTCATCGGCGACGTCCCCGTCGGTTTCCTCCAGCTAGAGACCGTCTTCACGGCAAACTACGACGCCGGCCGCTCGCTCGCGTTCTACAGCCGCGACATCGTGCAGTGGCTCTTCTGGGCACGCCTGCCGGGCGACATCCTCATTATCGTCGGTGCGAGTCTGTTCGCCTACGACGTTCTCAAGAAACGCTTCGTCCGCCGTGACGAACCTGATTCCATCTCCGACGGAACGATCATCTCCCGGCGGATCTTCGCCGAAGGAGACGCGGGTTCCGAACTCGACGACGATTAACGCCCCCAGTCACTCGTGTTTCGCCGATATCGACGCTGTTGACGTTCTCTTCACGGCGTGCGATTTCATCTGCCAATTCGTTTCACCCGGGTGATCGTGCGCGACACGGGGAACACGGATCCTGAATGGGGAGACCAGGAGATCCAACAACAACGGAGTCTCCCACCATGGACCGAGTCAGTAAATATCGTTATGACTCACTGGCGTCGCTTACGATTCCCGCTGAGCGCGGACGAACGCTCGCCGCAGGACGGTCAGCAGGACGTACGTCTCGTACTTCTGGTTCCGACAGTGATCACACGGCTGCATCTCCCTCATTATCTCCTCGATAGACTCCTCGTACTCCCCCGTAAGCTGGTTCAGCGCCTCTGTAATCTCTGGCTGGATAGCGTCGGTCATCTCCTCGACGGCGGCATCAGCGGTGTCGGGCAAGGAGTACGAGAGGACGATCGTGTTCGCGTGGTAGTACTTCGTCGTGCCGCCACGCCCCTCCTCGAAGCGGACGACGTCTACGAGCCCGGAATCGCGGAGTTCGTTGATGTGGTGCCGCACGGTGTTTTCGGTCCGCTCGATCCCTCGCTCGGTAAGTCGGTCGTGAACCTCGCCTGCCGTCCGTGCCTGGTCGGCCAGTATGTCGAGGATCATCGCTCGCATTGGTTCGTCGATGGCATCCGAGACGCGGGTATCCCTGATCGCGATGTCGTCGAGATGGTGGTCGCCGGCGGAACTGCTCATAATGAGACTGCGAGACACGTGCGGGAAAAGGTAGCGGCGAACACTACTGTCGAACGCTTCGACCGGACGACTGTCCTGCGGTCGGATCGAGTCGAAGCCCTAGACGACCTATTGAACTGTTCCAACGACCTATATCTCTATTCAAACATATCATTTAAAAAATATATATGGCGGTCCGGGTGCTACGTAGAACTGTGATGAACGAGACAACCCAACTCCGTGTGATGGACTTCGACTGCCCGACCTGCGCGAGCACCGTTGAACGCGCCCTATCGAACGTCGACGGCGTCCAGAATGTGGAAGTCCACTACACGACCGGCCGAGTCGAGATCGAGTACGACGACGACGTCGCTGACCCCGACGCCTTCGCACAGGCCATCGAAAACCAGGACTACACGCCCCAGCCCGCCTAGATCAATGAACGCACAAACGATAACACAGTACTACCGGAAGAACCGGAAAGCCATCGTTACGGCGTCCAGCGGCCTCCTCTACGGTGGCGGCTGGAGCCTCGGCCACTTCACCGGCTTCGATACCGCGAGTGCCGGTATTCTCATCCTCGCGGCGATCATCGGCGGCTACGACATCGCCAAAACCGCCTACTACGAGGTCACCAACCGAACGCTCGGCATCAAGACGCTCGTGACCTTGGCGGCCATTGGTGCCATCGTCATCGGCGAATACTGGGAAGCTGCCGCCGTCGTCTTCCTGTTCAGCCTCGGCAGCTACCTAGAAGGCCGGACGATGCGGAAGACCCGGACGGCACTCCAGGAGCTTCTGGAGATGACGCCCGACACGGCGACCGTCCGTCGCGACGGAGACCTCCAAGAAGTTCCTGCCCGCGACGTCGAGGAGGGTGAAGTTGTCATCGTGAAACCGGGCGGCAAGATTCCGGTCGATGGGAGCGTCGTCGATGGCGAGAGTGCCGTCAATCAGGCCCCGGTCACCGGCGAGAGCGCGCCCGTTCACAAGGCCGACGGTGACGAAGTCTACGCGGGGACGGTCAACCAGGAAGGCGCACTGGAGGTCCGGACGACGGGTGCGGGCTCGGATACGACGCTCGAGCGCATCATCCGCCGCGTCGAGGAGGCCCAGGAGGCCCAGTCGCCCACGGAGAGTCTCATCGACCGGTTCGCGAAGTACTACACCCCAGCCGTCATCGTGCTCGCAATCGGCGCGTACGCAGTCACGCAGAACGCGATCCTGTCACTCACCTTGCTGGTCATCGGCTGTCCGGGCGCGCTGGTCATCGGACCGCCGGTCAGCATCGTCTCGGCCATCGGGAACGCCGCCCGGTCGGGCGTCCTGATGAAGGGTGGCGAACACCTCGAACGTGCCGGCAAGATCGACCTCGTTGCCTTCGACAAGACCGGCACCCTCACGAAAGGTGAGACCACCGTCGCCGACGTCGAGGGGTTCGGCGTCGACGACGACGAGGTAATCTCGCTCGCGGCGACTGCCGAGAAGAAAAGCGAACACCACCTCGCCGACGCCATCGTCGACGCAGCACGCGACCGTCCGACCGCCGCAACCGATGGCGGAACTGCGATCGCCCATTCCGATGCCGCGAGCGCCGAACACCGGTCGGTTTCGGATCCGGATGACTTCGACGTGGTCGCCGGCAAGGGTGTCGTCGCCCATACGGACGGCCACGAGGTCGTCGTTGGGAACCGGGCGCTGCTCGACGACCGCAGCATCGACATCCCGGATCACATCGCCGAGTACGTCCGTGGCCGCGAGGAACGCGGTGAGACGGTCGTCCACGTCGTGCGAGACGGCAGCGTCATCGGCGTGATTGCGATGCGCGACGAACTTCGAGAGGCCGCTCCTGGCGTCGTAGCGGCGCTTCAGGATGCCGGCATCGAGACGGTGATGCTCACCGGCGACAACGAGCGGACGGCAAGTGCCGTCGCAGGGGAAGTGGGCATCGACGAGTACCGCGCCGAACTCCTCCCCGAGGACAAACAGACCGTCATCGAAGAATACCAGGCCGACGGCCAAGTCGTTGCGATGGTCGGCGATGGCATCAACGACGCGCCGTCGCTGGCGACCGCCGACGTCGGTATCGCGATGGGCGCTGCCGGCACGGACACCGCCATCGAGACGGCGGACATGGCGCTGATGGCCGACGACCTCGAACGCATCCCGTACGCGGTCACACTCAGTAAGGCGACGCGCTGGAACGTCCTCGAGAACGTCGGGCTCGCGGTGCTGACCGTGACCGTCCTGCTCGCTGGCGTGCTCACCAGTTACGTCACGCTCGCCGCCGGGATGCTCGTCCACGAAGCCAGCGTTCTCCTCGTCATCCTCAACGGGATGCGACTGCTCCGACACTAATCTCCACAACTAATGACAACAAATTCACCTGCGACTGACGCGACGCACACTAGCACCGACTGGCAGGTCGACTACGACGCCGACCCGATCGAAATCCGCGACCCCGTCGCGGAGGCCCTCGGCGTCCTCACATCAGGCGATCCGTTCGTCGTCACCTACACGGACGCGGTGAAAGAGGCCGGTCACTCCTGTCCGACTGCCTCGGGCGCCTACCGGATCGTCCAGCTCGGGCTCGATGCCCTGTATCCCGACGACTATCCAATCCGAAGCGTAATCGAAGTCCAGGCAGCCGGCCCGCGAGACGATGCTGCGTACGGCGTGATGGGGCGCATCATTTCGTACGTGACTGGCTCGACCGAGGACGACGGATTCAGCGGGCTCGCCGGTGGTCATGGGGGGCGCCGTGACCTCCTGCACTTCGACGCATTCGATCCAGACACGGCGGCGCCGACGTTCCGGTTCCGGCGAACCGATACGAACGAGACCGTCGAAGTGACCTACCATGTTGGCGACGTTCCTGACGGGGGACCCGCAATCGGGAATCTCCAGGAAATACTGGATGGGTCAGCAAGCGATCAACAGCGGGAGGCGTTCGCTGACGCCTGGCACCACCGGGTACAGGTCGTCCTCAACGACGACTCGCTGTTCACCGTCGAAGTGGTGTGACCACGTCGGTCCACCCCCACACTCGAAAAAAAAATTACTCCAGTATACTATCGATCTCCTCGAGCGCCTCAGTGGCGACATCACCAAGTTCTCCAGCCTCAATATGTGAATACCGTTCTCGGACCATCTCTTCGGAGTTATCGAGATACCGGGCCGCCACCGTGTATCCGAACGCTCGGACAAGCACCTCTCCCATCCCTCGGCGACCGCCGTGTGGAGCAAGATAATCGTGTTTCGGATGGTCGATGTCGATCCCTGCGGCCCCCGAGAGCCGTTGGAGAATCGACCGTGCGCCATCCGTCGTGATCGACGGCGGCCGAATGTCCTCATCGAGCGCCAGCAGCAGGTCGCGAGCGTACTCCGTACGGCGTTTAGTGATTGCTTCTGGGCGTTCCCCTCGTTCGGCTAGCTCTTCCCGGACGAGCTCCGCGAGCGTCCGTTGGTCGAACGTCGGAAACACCGGCCAGCGTTCCGTGGGTGGGTCCATCAGCTGGCGGTAGCTCCGCAGCGGCGAGATCACCGGGTCGGGGAGACTGGCGGCGTCCCACTGCTGTTTCTTCCGGTAGACATCCATACTCCCGTCGTCGAGGGAGAGATCTTCCCAGCGGACGCCGCGCCGGCGCGGGTCGTTCGGGTCCCGGAGGAGTTCGCCGACGCGGACGGCGGTGTACGCGAGGACGAACACCAGCGCCCGGTCACGAGCCGCTTTGAGCGCCGTGTAGCGCGCTCGCTGCTTGTCGAGGGGGTCAGTATCCTCCGGGAGTGTCGTGTACGCCTCGACGGCGTCGCGGGCCCGTTCGTCGACGTGGCGGGTGAGGTCGTGGCGCTGTTCGGACGTCCAGGCCTGCTGGTCACCGGGCTTTCGGCCGTCATCCTCCGGTAGTGGCGCCATCGCACTCGCCCGCTGGGCGTAATGCGCCTCGAGATACCCCTCGTTGACACACCAGCCACACCACGCAGAGATATAGCGGTAATAGGTTTGGACGGTGTTCAGCTTGAGGCCACGGTCACCAGCGAGATGCCGGGCGTACTCGCGGAAGACGCGTTCGTCGAGGTCCTCGAAGGTGGGGTCGCGGTCGACGTCGTCGGAGACGATTCCGGTCCAGTCGTCGGCGCGGTTGCCGGCGGCCCACTCGGCAAACCGCTCAAGCTCACGCGCAGCGTTTCGTCGATAGTTCCCGCCGTCGCCACCGCGGCCTTTCCCCTTGTCCTGGAGGTAACGCTCGAAGCTATCGTCGAGCGGCGTCGAAAGTGCTCGATCAACCATTCACCGGCCCTCCACCGTCCTGCGAGTCCGGTCTCGGTGCCTCTACCCTGGGGGAAGCGCCGTCGTGAGGCGGTTGCAGCATTCGTGCTTCACCGACGGCGGCGGGGTACTTCAAAGTGGTCGTGATTATCGAAATAATCACTAACAGCGCGTATCGCAGTAATATTGGAGGAATATGGGGTTTAGGACCCTGAGACAACGGAATACAAGAGTCCAGCTAATTTATAAATCATATTTCACTATATATTTTCGCGGCCGCGCGGAGTTGAGACGATACAGGTTATAAAAAGGTGAAAGATGGAGCTCACCGATAGTCCGAAATCGACCGATATGGAACGTAGTAGCCAATCTCGTCAATCCATGTCGACAGCCACTCGTCAGCGGTCGATTCGTTGAGCTTACCAGCATCAATCGCAGCCAAGAGCACACCGACTGATCCGACAACGGTCACACCCTGTTCTTTGGCGAACGATCGAGCATCCCCGTCATCGGTCAGCAGACGGCCGTCGTGTGCATCCGCCACGGCAAACGCTTGGGCCTCGCCGGCATCGAGATGGTCACTGACGACCGCCTCCCTGTTTGCGACCGTCTCCGAGATAGGCACGACTGGAATCTCGTCGTCGAGTATATCGAGTGCGGATTGCAGATACGGATGATCGTCAACGCCGTTTTCGAGTTCCTCGCGGACGACTGGAACCGTACAGATTCCAGAGAGTCCTGCAACCACCCACAACCGGTCGATATACGCAAAATTCGAGAGGACAGTCGTGTTCAGGACGCTCGGGTTCGCTGGAATATCGTCACCTGTCATTTCGCAGGCGAATCCACGTCGTCCGAGTCCTCATCGTCGAATTCGAGTTCGCGTGCTGCCTCCACCTCGTAAGCTGCGTCGTCTTCGTCAACGAGTCCGAGGCGGAGGTCGACGCCGTGCTCGCGGAGGATGTCACGCATCGTCCAGCGGTCGACATCAGCGAGTCTCGCAGCATCACCGAGTGTAATCCGTTCGCGTTCGTAGAGGGCGACCGCAGCTGCTATCCGCTCGTTCTCGTGGTCCTCGAAGTATTCACGAACGAACTCCCGCAACGCATCGCTCTTGCCTCCGAACACACCAGCCTCGACAGCACCCTCAATCAGGAGGTCGAGATCGTCAGGATATGATCCGGTGATTCGTGCCATCGTTCTATCCGAGACTACGACTTCATACTATTTATGAACTGCGCCAGACTGCCATATTCGTTAAGGGGACCAGTCTCAACTACTGCCACCGCACGGCATCTCCCGTCGTTAGACCGGCTGAGACAGAGCGCTCACTGGTCGTCCTCGGTATCGACGCTTGGATGCGCCTTCTCGGGCGCGTGTTCACGCCAAGCGTCCTTGTCCTCCGGTCCGAGCTGTTCGTTAAAGAGGGCAGTCGCCCGCTCATACCCGCTATATCCCTCGAGGCGTTCTTCGTCGTCCGTCACTGCCCAGTATGTTGCTTTGTGCTCGACCAGCTCACGATCCTTCAACCGAGAGAGTGCCGTACTAACCGGGCCTTCGTCAAGACCGGTCTGAGACGCAATCTCGCGGGCCTTGAACGCATAGTCGTCGTTTGCTATGAGGAAGCCAAGAACCTGATCAGGGACCGAAAGATCCGCGAGCTCGTCCTCGCTCGTGTTCTCGAATGTGTCTCGGTCGATGGACATCGTTGAAAATAGTACGCAGTCGGCTGTAAAGAGCGTTAGATGTGAAAGTCACGAAATTTTTTGAAAGTGAATCACTGGCAATCGCGTAGACCGTATACATCCGAACATCCAGTCTCACCTACTGTCTCTTCGGGAGAGCTCCTCGTCGTCCGCGTCGCCATCACTGAATTCGAGTGCGTTCGCTCCCTCTATCTCAATCGAGAATCGAATCGAACAGGCGCCGATACTCATCAAGCCACTCGATCTCGTGGTATGCCACGTCGTTCTGAATGTCGTATTCAAGCGGGAGTGGATCCGAACGGTGGATCGTGAATGTGAGGTTGATTTCGACACAGGGGCCGTGCTCTGAGACGCACTCGAAGCCATCGTCAGCGGGGTAGACAACACTAAACCAGCGAATCTGGAACCCAAAGTGGTCACACACATCTCTGACGACGGCAGCGTCACAATAGGGCGTATGGACCCACAGTTCCCCGCCAGCGTAGGCCTGATCTTTGACACACCAGACTGCATCAAGGGAGCGGAGAAACTCGGCAGCGCGATTGTAGTGCGCTTCAGTCAGGCGGTCCCACCAGTGGTACTCCTCGACGTCGTCAACGAGGAGCTGGAGGCAATCTCCACACACATCATACGCCCGCTCACCAAGAGAGACTTCGTGGAGTTTGTCGTACTGGGTGGTGTCACACGCATCGCACGGCGGGGAAGCACCACTACCCTGGCATCCAGTAGATGATCGTTGTTCGGTGTGGTTGGAACACCCGCTGTTTGCACTCCCTGGCTTCTGAGATTCGTTTGAGTCGGTATTCTCGGTCATTGGTATCTAACCGAGAACCGTCAGTCACGCCGTGTGACTGGGCTCCCGGCTAGCACCGGACCGGCGATCGGCCACTCATCTATCGCCACAGAGAGCAGGTTGGTGTAAATAGTTTCTGCGGGTCCAACCGAGAACACCGGCCAGCGTCCGGCTATCGACGACAGCCAATGCTAGGACATTAAACGTCGTGTGCAACCGCATCTTGGAGTGTGACTGGCGTGTCTGTGGGTAACACACCCTAACTAATTTTAATACAATTGCCACGATATTCCAGGTTGACGTCCGAGACACCCCTCAAACCGAGAGAGTTCAACACGATGATCATCACTCGCCTCACGCCGCGGCGTGCTCGTTCTCGCTTAGCCGCGGGTCCCGTGTTCGGCGAGTGCCTACAAGATCAGCGTGCGAAGAGCCCGGGCGCAAACCGCCGGATCCACGTCGACTTCGAATACGAGAGTTCGACGCAATCCGGCGACGTCCGGACACTCTCACCCGCATAACTCGGCCCCCATACGGACTACCCGTCACGGGTCGGGGAACACGGGATTGCCGCCTGCCTGTGCCCAGTACTCGCTCAGGACACAGCCTGATGCGAGTGCGGGGTGCCAGGCTCGCGGCTGATTGGTTTCCGTTCGTTCGATACAGGAGCGAGCGGACTTCGTCTGCGCTGAGCGTACGGAAGTCGTTAGCCAACAGCCCCGCAGCGAGAGCTGCGGCTACATCGAGCCCCGGAGTCTCCGCTGGCGAGGGACGCCGGACTTTGAATCCGGAGGTCGCCGGTTCGATTCCGGCCGGGGCGACATGCCGACGTGGTGTAATCCGGCGAGCATACGGTCCTGTCACGGCCGTGATCCGGGTTCAAATCCCGGCGTCGGCGTGGATGCGTGGCGTGGCCACGTGGGGATACCCATCGAGGTAGGCAGCCCGTTGGTGCGGTCAGCTGGATCGTTCCGACGATGCTGGGCCCAGCAGGGTCTGCAACCTACATGAGCCGGTGTGGTATTCCCGGGAACACCCGAAGTACGCCCCCGCAATGAGACGCGCAACCACGACTACTCGGTCGCGGTTGCGCAGTTGGAAAATCGTACAGATAGATAATCAGCTGCCGAACGCTCGGCAGTCCCGTGAGCCGATGGTCCAGCGGACGACGATCTGTGCCTTGGGCGCACAGGACCGAGGTTCGAATCCTCGTCGGCTCACTGTGCCGTGACTGGGTATTGGGGAACCCAGCGGCCTGCTATGCCGTGGCCGTCTGCTATCGGTCTCCCGGTTCGAATCCGGGTCGCGGCGTCATGACAACGAATGTCTGCCCTACCTGCGAGGAGGAAGCGTTCCGTCACGTCCCGCTCGGTGAAACAACGTCCATCGACACGATTGGAAGCGTGAAAATCTGCGTCACCGAGGACGGCGCATACTTCCACGGAACGAGGTGACCGCCATCCATCCACTGGCGGACGATCCGTTCCAGACGAGGCCAACCCGCCCCAGTGGAGTAGCGGCCAAACTCACGGCCCTCTCACGGCCGAGCCCCCGGTTCGAATCCGGGCTGGAGCATTCTCCAACAGTCCGAGACCTCTCACTTCCAGCCGACGAAACTGAGGGACGGACAGCTGTGGAGAACTGAGAGATGTCCATGAGTGAGTTCCGAATTGTGTGCTGCGGGATAGGATAATGGCAGTCCACGGGGCTCATATCCCCGAGGCCCAGGTTCGACTCCTGGTCCCGCAATGGAGGACAACAATGGGACTATTCGATACAGTCGAACTCTACGACGACGTCCATCTACCGGAGTACCCCGACGGGCTTGCTCCTGCCGAGGACGCCGACTGGCAGACGAAAGGCATCGATCGACCGACCATGACCACATTTCGGATTACGGCGGACGGTCGGCTCCTCGAAGAGGAGTGGCACACCGAAGCGGTCCCGCCGGAAGACCGGCCATACGCGAGCCGTGACGACGTCGGCGAGGAAGATCTCCTCTACATGGCCGGCTGTCGGAACCGAGTCCACGACGGCTGGATCGAACGAGACGATTACCACGGCCGCTTCAAGCTCAAACACTCCTTCGAGAATCTCGAGACACTCGTCACGTATCAAGTGACGTTCACGCACGGGCAACTCGAGGGCTTCGAACGCCTGCGATAATCCGTGGGTGTCCGCCGCACCTCAGCGCTTGATTTCGTCCCTACTGCGCTCCCGGAGTCTCCGTTGGCGAGAGACGCCACCCTTTCAAGGTGGAGGTCGGGGGTTCGATTCCCCTCGGGAGCACTCGGGGAGGCTGGCCCTGACAGCGTTTTTTCCGTGTCTGACATAGCGGGCAGCCACGGATCTGTGACGCTGTCACGGTCGGCTTTCCCCAAGCGTGTGGTCGTCGAGGTGGTGCGTTTCTTCGCCCGCAAAGCACACCAACGGGAGTCATAGCCCGTCGCACCACCGGTTGCCCGACCGCACGTGGCGACCGTCGAGTCGGAGCGTTGCTTCGCCAGGAACTCGCAGGTTCAAATCCTGTCGGTGGCGCAGTCCATCGAGAACATCCCGGACAAAGAGCGTCCGAGAGGACGCTCGACACCGGTTCCGCTCCGACAGTTTTCCGGTCGCCGTGTCGCCAGTGGCCGTCGATCTGGAGCGCTACGTCGATGGCACATTACGGGTTCGAATCCCGTCGTTCGCTCCAGAAATTGTTCGGCCACTCGTGTTCCCGTAGCTCAGTCAGGACAGAGCACCGGCCTTCGAAGCCGGGTGTCGCACGTTCGAATCGTGCCGGGAACGTCCAGCCGAGCGATGCGAGGCTGGTTCGGGAAATTTCGCTCCCGAGACTCGCTGCTCACAGAGCGAGTGGGCAGCTGCGATCGGAGTCGCCTGTTGCGGCTCCGGGTGATAGGATGGAATTCAACACGCCAAAGCAAACGGTCGCGGAGGCAACGCGGACCACCAACTACGAAGGTGGGGAAGCGTTCGAGCCTGCCGACCCCTGACTCGCACTGTACAAGCGCACGATCAACCAGCTGCTGGAGGGATCGTTCTACGAGACCGATGACGAGCAGCTGGCTGCTGTCGTTCGCCAGTTCGATGCCACCGCAAACGAGGACCCGGAGTTCGTCCTGAAGCTCGCGGCCTATGCTCGCCAGGAGCTCTACTTGCGGGACATCCCACAAGTGCTACTCGTACTGGCAGCCAACGACGACCGATTCAAGGACGACTCCCCCGAGTCGCTCATCCGCGAATGGGCGCCGGCGATCATCCAGCGGATGGACGAGACGGCCACCGCGCTCGCGGTCCACGATCAGCTGTTCGGCGGGACTGCGCCGTGGCCGCTTCGACGCGGGATCGAGGACGCGCTGGTGGAGATGGCCGACGCCTACACGCTGGGCAAGTACGACCTGTCGCGGCGCGAGGTGACGCTGCACGACGTCTTCAACCGCGTCCACCCCACGCCCGTCGACGCCGAGCAGGAAGCGCTCTTCGAGCGGTTCATGCGTGGTGGCCTTGACGACTATCCCGACGTCGACCCGTTGCCGGCGCCGAACACGTGGAAGACGGTTATCTCCGAGCGCGGCAACACCCAAGCCGCCTGGGAACTGCTCATCGAGGACGACGAGTACACGCTGCCCATCTTCGCGTCGATCCGGAACCTCCGGAACATGCTCGAAGCCGGCGTGCCGGAGGACACCGTCGTGGATCACCTCGACCTGGAGGCCGTCCGACACGCGCCGCTGTACCCGTTCCGGTACTACCAGGCCTACACCGCGCTGCAAGACGCGGATGTCCAGGCACCGACGGTCGAGCAGTGGCTCGAAGACGCAATTGATGTCGCGGTCGAGACGGTGCCTGGCGGATTCGGAGATACCTTTGTTGCGGTCGACCTGTCGGGATCGATGGATCAGCCGCTGTCCGCGAACAGCACGCTCCGACTGAAGGAGATCGGTGCGTTGTTCGGTGCGATGCTGGCCGACCAGGGTGCTGACGTCGGCGGGTTCGGCGACGACTTCCAGACCGTTCCGATGCACGTCGACACGCCAGTCCTGCAGCGCCAAGCGGCGGTGTTGGCGATCGACGAGGACGTCGGGAACTCGACGAACGGCTGGAAGGCGATCAAGCACCTCCACGACCGAGGGGATGCTGTTGAACGCATCGTCGTCTTCACCGATATGCAGATCTGGGACAACACGCCGTTCACGGCCCGCGATTCCCAGACGGTCAAAGACGTGTTCGATGCGTATCGAGACGAGGTGTCTGCGGACACCGCGCTGTATCTCGTCGATCTCGCAGCCTATGGCGACCTGGTGACGCCAGAAGGCTACGAGAACGTCTACAACATCTCGGGGTGGTCGGAAAACGTCCTCTCGTTCATCGAACACGCCGAGAAGCCGAAGCAGGTCATCGATGAGATCGAAGCGTTCGAGCCGACCTAGCTCTGTCTGTATCTTTTCTTTGAGGATGCGCGAGTGGTGGAGTTCGGAAACACGCGGTCGTGCCACGACCGAGACGGGCGTTCGAATCGTCCCTCGCGCACTCGGAGCACAGCTCGTGGACCAATCAGCCCGTGAGGTGCTCCTCTACGGAGATGATAGAATGGCTGTAACCAATACCAACGACTCAGCTTCGACGACAACTGCTGTCGTGACGATCCGCGTTCCCTGCGGCGCAGACGGTGATCTCGTCACCGATGCCGAGGAGCGCCTCTCACGGGGGGAAGACGTGAATGCGGTCACAATTGACGAGCTCCACAGTATCGATCCGAAGCTTTCGGCCACGATCATCACGGTCAAAATCACGCTTCACTGGACGGCGACGATGACGGATGAAGAGATCAGCGACCGACTTGCCGAGGTCTCCGGCCTGGAGTCAATCCAGTGGGCCAAATGAGTCCGTCGGCAAAGTCCCTCCTCAACTTCTAGCCTGTGTTTAGTAGGGAATGTGACAAGCTATAGAAATTCATATAGGTATACCTAAAGGCCAATTATGGCTCAATTTTGTAAACTGATATCCTGTATCATTTATAAGTGTACAGTGAATATTGTTTCACAGTGCTCTCGAAGGGCGAACTCACGATCGTCGACGCACTCATCACGGGCCGTGAAGCGACTCCTGAAGAGCTCGCAACAGACACAGGGTATACACGCGACCACATCTACCACCTCCTCGACGAGCTGATCGATACCGGGCTCCTTCGTGAAACGCGCCGACATCACAACAAGCGAGTGGTCCAGATCACAGAGCACCCCGTTATCGAGCAATATCGGAAGCTCACAGCGGAATTCAGTCACGTCGACTGGCCGGAGCTACTCACTCCCGCGACGATCCGCATCTGTTGGTATCTCGATGAACCACGCCGTATCACATCAATTGCGGACCGGCTGGAGATCTCTCGACAAAGCGTCCACAAGGCGCTATCGCCGCTGAAGAACCGAGCGCTGTTGTCCCCAGCTGGTCCGGAATACGCACTCAGCGATAGCATTCAACCACTATTGGAATTCATCCAGGCAGTCGTGGTTCACGATCACCTGAATCGCGCTCGAGACCTCGCCCCCAGCACCACGGTCGAATGGTGTGACCCTCACCGAGCGCTCATTCGTGTCCAGGAACGGCACGATACGGAATCGCTCTACGCGGCCGAAGAGTGGGAAGTAACAGGCCTGGCCCGGTTCGAGCAGTTCGGGTTACAGTTCTTCCTCGCTGGAGAGCCCGCGTTCTGGTATGCCCCAGAAGAGACGCTGACGCCGGCCGAAATCGTCTGCCATACCCTTGTCCTTGACAGCGGATCGCGACGAGTGAGTTACTCCCTCCTACTGATCGAGGCAGAAGCAATCGCCCAACAGGAGCTGATGGACGTCGCAGCGTGGTACGGGTTAGCGGATACTATCTCAGAGATGTATCGGTACTTAGCTGGTGAAAACGAGCCACCAGCCGCAGATGGAATTCATTTGCCGAGTCGAACGGAGTACGAAGCACTCAAAGAGCAGTACGGAGTGGCCTAGGTAGTGACCTTAGCGGTAGATCCAAAGTTTGTCCTATAGGAATTACTATTGCTAAAACTATAGGGAACTCTAGAGACCCTTTGTCGCCTGTTTCCGGGCCGCTTCGCGAACCGCTTCGAACTCCTTGGGAGCAGCTTCCTGGAATCCAAGGCGGAGGGCAAGGCGGAGGATTTCACTCCGGTCAACGTCACCCTCCTCGATATCTAGCTGCCGCTGAAGCGCGTGGCCGACTTCCTCCAAGCGGTCAGGATTTTCCTCCAGCGCACGAATGAACGCCGCAAGAGGCCCGTCCCACACGCTGATGGTCTTCTGTTTGTCGCCGGCGTCGATGGCCTCCAACTCATCGAGGATGTCCTCGACGAGATCACGCTTTGCGTCTTCGGCAGCCGCCTCTTCGATTCGGTCACCGTGGGACGTCTGTTCGCGAAGGGCCGCAAGATCGTCGTCGTCCTCAGCCATGGTGTTCACCTCCGAGCCGTTCGACAAGCGTTTCAGCGGCAGCGAGATACGCCTCACGGGCCCGGCGTGCTGTCGTCGACGGCTCTTCGAGCGCAAACGCAGTCTGGCCTCGGTCCGCAGCGTTTCGAATGTCTTGTGAATACGGGACGTAGTCGGGTGCGATAGCGTCCGGATACTCCGACTCAAACGCGTCCAAGTACTCCTCGGCGAGATTCGTTCGGGTATCGACCTTGTTCGGAAGTACGAGCGCGAGATCGATGTCGACGGCGAAACTGTCGGCAATCTTCCCGAGGTCGCGACGGAGGGCATCGGCCTGCTCGGCCTCGAACGGCCCCATCTCGACGGGCGTGATGACGTGGCGGGCAGCCCACAGTCCGTTGTATGCGACGTTATTCGTCATCCCCGGGAGGTCAACGAGAACGACGTCATAGCCGAGCGGGTCGACGTACTCGTCGAGGAACTGTTCGAGACGGCTATAGCGCTCACGCGCATCGTCGATATTCCCGAGTTCGGCGTCAAGGGTGTCGAGTCCGGGGTGTGCCGGGATCAGATCGGGTCCTTCGTCAGTGGAGACAACGAGATCAGCCAGAGTGTCGTCGCCCAGCTTTTCGGCGATCGTCCCCCACGCGTCGTCGAAGACCGTGCTGATGTTCGGCCATGCCTCGTCGGCCTCAATCCGCGCCTGGTAATCGCCCCAAACGCCGAAGTGCTTCGCGAGATCGCCCTGCTTCCCGGCGAGGTCAATAAGCAGGACCTCGTGCCCGAGCTCCTCGAGGGCGACTCCGAGGTGGGCGACGGTCGTCGTCTTCCCGGTGCCGCCTTTGTCGAGGAACGCGGCGGCGCGTAGTGTCTCGCTCATCTTAGGAACCCTATAGTGTCTCCTATAGAGAAGCCTGTAGTCTTAAAACCACGTCAGACATCGGCCCTATTTAGACTATAGGATCACCTATAGGCAATATAAAGCAGTTCTTGCGCAGCTCAGTGGAACGGTAGCGTCTCCTCACTCACCGGCTGCGTTCAGCGCACTGTTCAGCTCGAAAAGTTCCTGAACGGCATCGCTCTTGGCGACCTGATACCGGCGGGGTGACGAGTTCGCTACTTCCTCAACGATCTCGGTTTCTACCAGAAGGTCGATGTACTTGCTCACTGTCTGCCGAGTAACGCCAGCATGATCCGCGAGCTCCGTCTTGGTGAACTCTCGGCCCGGGGGGAGCGTGAGAATGGCGTCGATGAGGATTGGGACACTCTCGTGCTGAAAGAGATACAAGACACCGCTCGGATTCTCCAGGCGGGCCTCCTTGGTGTCCTTCTCCGCTGCTGGATGCTTCTGAGGTGATTCGCTCATACTGCTGGTTTACCGGTGATAACACATACCTGTTGTCCCGGACGTTAATGCGCATTAACACACTCTTGTGAGCGGGCCGTCAAGTAGTCCACCGAAACGGGAGCAACAACCACAGTGCGTGGCGAACACTCTTGAAGGACGGCTCGACGAACACCCCGCCTGGGCAGCCAATATCTTCAAATTAGAACTCGAGGGCAGCCGGAATGACGTCCCGTGTCGATTCCAGATTTGCGTCAGTCATTCTCGAGAATGGCAACAATATCGGAGAGATCGAAGAGACGGAGGTCATCACGCTCGTCTGCAGCTTCCTCAACGGAGCGTTTGAAACCAGAACGACTGAACAAGGCGAATTCATATGTCGGCTCATCACCTCCAGAGGGGGTCCAGTCGATGTGCTCCACGTCGTCTTCAAGATTCGAAAGCACGTCATAGCTGAGGGGGGTGCTGGTGAATTTCGCTTCGCCAGCGATCAGCGTTGACTTGTCAGTTGGGGCGACGACATCCACCTCCCGGCCCTTGTACCACCACTGGCGTGGCACCTGTGTGAGCTGATAGTCTGCATAGAGCGCCGGCACCGCCTGGTGACAGAGCGATTCGAACGTTTCGCTGACGAAGTCGGGCAATTCCGGTTCGATGAGATCTGCGTAGGCGTCCTCGCCGTAAAGTTCGTACTGGCCTCCACGGCCGTAGAGATACCGGAAGTAAAACCGGAACACTGGATCCTGAATCTTGTATCGCGTCCGCTTGCTGCGTGCCGGGTCGGCGAGTGCTGGATGGTGTTTCTCGATGATCTGGAGCGTGTCCAGCCGGTCGAAGTAGTACGACGTGTTGGTGCTCTCGATGCCGGCTCCCTGGGCGATCTCGTTTCGACTGCGGTTCCCGCTGGCCATCGATTCCAGTACGGAGAAATACGTGTTTACCTCGTTGAGCTCCATCTGAAGGACGGTTTCGGGCTCGTCGTGGAGTGAGCCATCCGGGTCGCACAGCAGCCGCGTGATGTTCTCTCCGAGGTTCTCTGATGGATCGAGTGGGCTGAGATATCGGGGTGTGCCGCCGAAGACGCCATAGACGAACACCCGTTCTTCGGGATCGTACGTCGGCACGAACTCTTGGATGGAGCGAAACGGCAGCTGGGCGAGTTCGAGACGGCCATTCGGTGTCTGAGATACCCGGCCGTAGAGTGGCGCACCGCCATCGAGGACGTGGGTATGAATCATACCGATCGCAGAGCCTGTGAGTACGAGCGTCGCCTGACTCTCGTCGACAGCGGTATCCCACAGGTGTTGAATCACCGATGGAAGCCCCTCATTCGATTCGATGAGGTACGGAAATTCGTCGATGACGATGATGGCGTCTCTGTCGGTGAGGTACGTTAAGAGCGGTTCCCACTCCTCTTTGACGGCCGTGATGTCTGGATAGGTCGTTGCTGCTGCCTCGACAAATCGCCTGAGCTGTGTCGTCGCCGTTCCCTGAACTGCCTGATAGTATACGGCATCGTCGCGGTCGGCAATCGATTGGCGGACGAGTTCGCTCTTGCCGATCTGCCGGCGCCCGTAGATAATGGCGAGTTCTGCAGCGTCGCTCTCGTAGAGGGCCTGCAACCGATCGAGTTCATCGAGACGATTGACGAACTGGTCCATACTCCTCGTCGTGGCGGGGGATACATACGTGTTTCGAGGTTAGAGGTAGAACTATAATAGTCTGGGCAATAATATCCTGAGCTCTAATATAGAGAGTCAATAATTCGGAGTAGGTCAGGATACGGCTCTGCGGGCGCAGAAAAATTCAACCAACCGATCAGAAAATACGCCACTGCGTAGTTAACTAGTTAGAGTGAAGACAGCTGTAGATCGCCGCATTACAGACCGAGACTTATTATGCTGATTCCGCGTTTACTCGAATATGGACACCGGGGACGCGGATCCCTTCGCAGAGCAACAGCGGTTATTTGAGCTTCTCTCACAGGACACCCGACAGCTCATCGTCCAAGAACTCCTCGGCCACCCTGCCCACCTCATGTCCCTCGCGGAACTCGAGTACATGACGGGGAAGAACCGTGTGATAATCAGAAACCACCTCGACACGCTACGCGACGAAGACATCATCGCACGGTACACATCAGAGCCGAACAAGGAAACTTGGGAACTCCCAGCGCAGTTCTATGGGTTCACGGAGCGTGGTGTGGAGATCCTCCACAGCTACAAATACCTACGAGGAGTGCCTGTTGCTCGATCCCTCTACGAGAACACCCGGAAAACGGAGAAGATCCAGCGTCACGAAGCGGCGCCACGTCCGGACCTGCCGACGGCTGTTGTGGCGGCACTCGAGTTTGACGAGCCTGACCTCGACGCCGTTGATAGCAGCACAACCCAGTAGCTCGTCGACGATACGACCCGCTGGAAATAGACAATAAAACGGAAAACCATCGGAGGAGTTTCCCTAGAATGGTTCTAGACTACGGGTGTAATAGCTCATTCTCACACATCCACACAATCACACAGGACTTATGACACTGGCCGCTCTTATTTTAAGTAGAGATGAGTAGCACTAGCAGTAACAGCCACGGTGAGCTGGAGAGTTTAGCACTGCGTGATTTAGATGGTGCTACACTCGTCGTGGGGAAGAGTCGTGAGGATACGAGCACGATCAGTCTAGGCGACGAATAGCCTGTCTTTTCCCTCTATTGCCCTCCCCCACTAGTGGGTAGAGTAATCACGTGGACGCCTAACGCTCCGCCGAGCGTGTGCAGATAATCTTGGTCAGAGTGTACAACTACTGACCATGTGTTCTCTTTCGCCAGTGTAATTGTCGCAGACAATTCTGTGTCGTCTACACGAAGACTCTCACTCGAATAGTCTGCATTTTCCAGCGAACGAAGCTTGTATAACATCTTATTCATTTCACTCGGTTCTCGAGTACCCGAATCTGCGTGAGCAATCACTGTTTGGGTGGGCACGTGGAATGTTGGGATAGGCAACTCTGCACCACTCAAATCTAATTGTTGCTTGAAGTTGTCGAGCAGCTCGTATCTCAGATGATCTGAATCAGTGATCCATTCGCTGTGGATCTCACGGACAGCTTCCGGTGTGGGAACGAGATCTACAGGCGCGGCTTGCCCATATCGGAGAGTAGCCTCAACATCATCGGTGATTCTTTCTTGAATCTCGTCTGGAGGGTTTTCTTCAGGACCACAAATCACATCTCCTTGACGTCGCCACTGTTCGAGATTATCAGTCTCATCAGAGACACGCGGTGAACCCTCAAATTGGGCATCCTTAGTCTGTTGTTGATTTTGGTGTTGGCGTATCGCAGCTAAGATATCTACTTCGTACTCGTATTGTGTGCCAATTTTGTTTAGAACCTCCTCACGAAGTTGTTGGTCGGGGGTTGGTGTATCTGGAACCTCAGCGAGCATGGAAACATCCAAGACAGTGATATCCCATAATCTCGAAATAGTCTGCAGATCCTTGTCGCTGGTTAGTAGAACTTGGTCTTCCTCCTGGATATACTGGAGCACATGCATATCCGCGATATCTGACTGACCAACATCGACCTGAATCTCATCTGGAGGAGCATCGACCTCTAAATCGAAGAAGCCCAATTCGCTGAGTGATTTAATATGTTGGATATTTGTCCTTGCTTGCTTAATATCGGCTTTTGTTGCCCCCCTTCGATCAGGATGTTTGTTTATCTCGAACGGGACGATCCAAGGAAGGTGAATCCGACTCTTATAAAAGCAATCGTTTGGGAAGATTGTATGAAGAATTGACGATGGCTCATTTTCGATTATTTCGTGATAGAACGCATTCGTATCTAGAATCCAATCATCTGATTCAGGGAGAGACGGCTGCTGTGGTTCACGGGCATCTTGAATATTGAGCTGGATATCCAATCTGGACTCAATGTCTTGGGTGAGCTGTAACACCAGTTCCCGGAGAACATCTATATCATCGGGATACCGCCAAACAAGCCGATCATCTTCGATGTGCAGTACCACATTAACCGGATCGAAGAGGAAGATGATTGTTGAGTCTCCATCTAGAACACGATGGGGAACAGTTGGAGGCTCGTCTACGGACTCGTCACTCTCTGCCTGATGCTCTTCTGGAGTAGAAGATGGCGACCCTCCAATATTTGTAATTCCGATATCACTTACGTACTCTTCAAACCAGTCGAAGTCCACTCCCAACCCATCCTGAGATATTGCTTCCCGTTGTTTCCCAGGGATAATTTCTAAATTCTCGTCTGTAACTTCAATAACCGGCGACGAAGTACCGATTGCTGTAGGTCCGACAAGTGTTATGAAGTTAGGAATCGTGTAGTTCCAGTCCGCCTGATAAATATCGTGTTCGAGTATCGCGTTACGCGCTCGTTCAAGCCGATCTTCTCCGAAGGGTTCTCCATAGTATGCAAAGTGAACACGCTCGGGTGTGTCAACATCACCTTCATAGTAAATCCAATCCACCAGATTAAGACGGTCTCCGTCGAGAAAGTCTATGAAGTCGGCACGTTCTAGCTTGAACAACGGTGTCTCAACGAGATCGTCGATATGACGATCATCGGTGCCAATTTCCATCAGCCCCGCACCGATGATGAATCCACTTGTACTACAAACGTCTTCCGTAACCGCCCTGATGCCTTCGATGAAGATTTGAAACTCTTCCTGACCGTCTATCTCAGGTGTCCCGTCGCCTGCAATGGTAAGTCCGGAAAATACGTCCGGATAGGCATCGACCACATCATCAAAACAATGGTATACGCCGTACGCAACGGCGTGTAGTTCCTTCTCCCACCAATCCTCGTCGTCAGGAATCCTTCGGACCTGGCCATATGCACTATTCGTTTCACCCTCTGACTCAAACACCAGTTGTATCACGTCACCATCGCTGAGGTTGGTGGTTCGGAGCACTCTCTCGGTAGCAGAAATCGAATACGGGTGACCGAACGATATCCCAAAATCTAACTCTGAAATATTGAGATCTTCATCGAACTCGTCTCTAACCTGCTCAACATCATCAACAGAACAATCAAATTCGCCAGAGAGGACCGAATCTTGCACAGCAGGCGCACTTCTGAGGACTGATCTAATATTCTCGTCTATGTCAGAAGCGTCGTCAGCCATACTTACACCAAGATTATACGGTGGACTGATAAAACACCATACCAGGAAACAGACCTGACGTCAATCCTTACACTATATATTCAGATTTTATTCAGATCACATATATGAATAGCCATAGGAAAACCTATAGAGAATACTATACTGACGATTAACTGGTGAAAACAACCACAAGCGAGGTATAGCTCAGTAGCCAGGCCCGGTGTCTGACTCGTTTCCCAACTTACTCAACCGCTTGCTTCGGACGTGGCGCTTTGGCATACTTATCGATCTCGGGCGTGGTGTCCAGCCGCGTATACATATCCTGCAACGTCGCTTCGGCTCGCAAGAGGCCCGCCTCCGACAGCAACGCTCGTCCCTCCTCGGTCAACCCGTAGAAGCGCCAAGGAAGATCACGCTGTCGACGGTCGTCGGGAAGCACCCGCTCTTCGACGATATCTTCCTCGATCAAGATCTCGAGATGCTCCCGGATCGTACTCTGGCTCTTACTGGGGTTCACGTAGCTGAGTTCCTTGAGTGAGGGCAACTGCTTCGGATGGGACAGAATATTCTGAATCAAAACGAAGCGGGTCTCCTGGGTGACAGTGTTGAGACGCTGGCGCTGAGTTTCAACGGTGCTGTCTAGATCGGAGAGCGTCCGTGGCGTATCCGAGTTCGAGGAATCAGATGGCATAGTAGGCGTTCGTAATCATAGGCCGACCGTTGATTCACGCGGAGCTATGACTGCCTGAATGTTAACTACTTTGGCGAGCACCGAATTGGTATAGACCGAGTCAGAAGGAGACGATCACTCCGTGACCGGCCCCTTGTACTCCCAGTCGAGACTGTCTCCCTGCCGACGGACGATGTACTTGTAGGGCCCATGCAGTGCGCCGGACTGGCACTTGCAGTTGTCCTTGCCACAGCTGACCTTCTTGATCACCACGGTCCCACCGCCCGATTCTTCGACGGCTTCAATCGACTCGCCCTCGCCGGCGTCGATATCCTCAGCGGCGACATCCTGGCGGTACTCGAGGAGATCGTCGATCCAGTCCTGAAGAGCACGCAAATCCGTGTCGTCCTGCTTCGGGACGCCCTCAGCGAGATATTGCGGCAGCCCCTCTGGAGCTGGTGGCCGTGTCGGCATTGTCTTACCAAACGCTGAGTCCCGTTAAGGAATAAATGTTTGGTAAGATTCGGAGACACCCCTCCAACGTTTCCGAAGTAAACACCGCTGAGGTCAACGCTATCGGGTGATTATCGCGAGTTTAGTAGCAGCGGAAGAGACGGATCCGTCGGCTGAGCTACCCCTCCGTCGGTTCCGGAGCTAATGGTTGTGACGCTGATCCAATCGTTCCGAATGATGTGACGTACACAGTGACGGCTGTCGTCCAAGGAGTCGCTGACCACGATGAAGACACACTCGCCCTGCCACGCAGTTTGAACTGACTCGGAGCTGAGAGGCGTTCGAGGAAAGAAGCCGCAGGACAAATCGGAGAAGATAGAGTCCACGAACCCTCCACCGTTTCCGAAGCTTTTGCTGACGACCAATAACGCGAACCCTCACTCCACCATTTCCGGAGCTATCCACGTGAGAAGGAAGGGGGCCACGACAGAGACGGCAGAGATTGCCGAGAAGACGATCCGCTCCACGAGTTCTGTCCTTCCACTCTAAACATATTCTTTTTCTAGAGTGTTGTTTTTGCTGTATTGCGGTTACTGTTTTACGGTAAGTGTCTTAGTTCTTTTGTCTTGTATAGTGTCTCTGCTGAATGGAAGCCCCACGTCATTTCGATAGCTTCGGAAACAGTGGAGTGAGAGGGTATTATAAAGAATCGGGGCTTCGGAACCGGTGGTGTGGATATCTCTTTTAAATAACCGAGCTTCGGACGCTCCGGAAACTAAGGAAGCGGTGGTTTTATCATATCGTCCCGTGTGGCGGTCTATCATGGGGATGTTCCAACGAGACCGTCAGGTGTTCGCTGATGCCGAACCACTTGACGACTCCTATGAGCCCGAGGATATCCGGGAACGGGACGAGGAACTCGAAAAATATCAACGAGCCCTCCAGCCGATCATCGATAACCGCCCGACGTCGAACATCTTTCTGTATGGCAAGACGGGAACGGGGAAGACCGTCGCGACGAAGTTCATGCTGTCCCATCTCGAGAACGACGCGGCCGAGTACGACGACGTCGATCTCTCGACCGTCTGGGTCAGCTGCGAGAACCTCTCCTCGTCCTACCAGGTCGCCGTCGCCCTGGTCAACGAACTTCGCGAAAGCCAGGACAAGGACCGCATCAGTACCACCGGCTACTCTCAGCAACGAGTCTTCGACATCCTCTACGAGGAACTCGACGCGCTCGGTGGGACCGTCGTGATCGTTCTCGACGAAATCGACAATATCGGCCACTCCGACGACATCCTCTACGGGCTCCCACGAGCACGGTCGAACGGTTACGTCGACGACGTCCGCCCGGTGATCGTTGGCATCAGCAACGACTTCCAGTTCCGGGACAACCTCTCGCCGAAGGTCAAGGACACACTCGCCGAAAAGGAGATTCTCTTCCCCCCATACGATGCGAATCAGCTACGCTCGATTCTCAACCCACGTGCTGAGAAAGCGTTCCACGACGATGTCTTAGCGGATGACGTTGTCCCGCTCTGTGCGGCGTTTGCCGCCCAGGACACGGGATCGGCCCGACAGGCGATCCGACTGCTCCGTGAGGCCGGCGAACTCGCGCAAGCCGCCGATTCTGACGCCGTAACCGAGGAGCACGTCCGGGATGCCCAGGACGAGCTCGAAAAGAACCAACTCTACGAGGGGATGCAGGAACTCACGACACAGGGGCACGCTGTCCTCTGTGCGCTCGCGTACCACCAGGCGCTCGACGACGTCCCCGTTCGCTCTCGCGATCTCTACGAGCGATACGTGAAGATCTGCGACCGGCTTGACGCCGACAGCGTGAGCGAACGCCGTGTTCGCGACCACCTCTCGGATATGAATATGCTCGGGCTCATCAGCGTCTATGAACGGAACGAGGGGCTTTCGGCTGGCCGGTATCACGAGTACGAACTCGACGTTCCGCTGAAAGCCGTGCTTGAGGTCCTCCTGTCGACGACCCGCTTCGAAGAACTCGCGAACATCATCGAGTCGACGGCCGACGATAACAATCTCCTCCAGTCGGATATCTCCGACTACTGAACCGGGATTTCGTAATCTCTAACGTAGTACTGAGTTCCTGAAAGCTCCGGAAACGACGGAGGGTGTAGATCGTCCTAAAACTCCGAAAATAGTGGAGTGAGAGTGTATACCGCTAGGTGTGTCTTACCAAACAGCTTGAACCAATAGTGCTGAAGAGTTTGGTAAGGCTAGTCGAGATGTATAGTGGAAGCTTCGGAAATAGTGGAGGGGTAGCAAAGCTTCGGAAATACCGGAGAGTACAGTCCCCTTTCGGTCAGTTTGAAGCAGTACGTATGGCGACCGTGAGACAATCCTGCTGAATTTAGTGAATTGGATAGAATTCTCGGCTGAATCGAAGCCAGTGAGGTCCTCGATCCATCTTTCAGCGACTTCGACCGTCGGCCCGCGTGCTGGATCGAACCGTACTGAGCGTGTACTGGCTGGCCGTGTTGTATTCTGCTAAAGAAGGTGTCCGGGACGTCTTGCCGGAGATCTTTCGCGTGACGCTGAATGGGAGGTTCCAAGAGAAACAGGCAGATCACACCCACACCACCGTTTCATGAATTCACCCAGAGTAGAGAGTGGGTAAGTACTCAGCGGCTAGCCAGCGTGTCTTGTACTGTATTGTGTGTTTGATCTGAAATCGACCGATTCCACCCTTCTCCACGGGAATTGCTGAAACGGTGGTGGGGGTCCCGAGGCCATTCGTAACTTCAGTTTCGAGTTACGCACTCAATCTGATTCTGGGGTGTGATGTTTTTCCAGCTGGATTAATTCCTGAAACAGTGGTGGGTGTGTCTTTCCAGACTGCCATCGATCTGTAGGGACCACACACCACTTTTGTAAGTGAAGACCGGAGATATACCGGCTCTATCTACGAATCTCAATCAGTTTCACTTGCAGCAGTGGTGTGTCGGCCGGGATACTCACCTTTGACTCTCATTTGACGTACTTCACTTCGAATAGTGGTACGACTCTTACTACGATTGCACAGAGTCTTACCAAACTAAATAACTATAGATGAGGTGATTTGTTAGGTAAGAATACGAGCCGCTGATAAGCTTCGGGAACAGTCGGTATTGAATGGGAAGCCTGACAAACGCGTGTGAACAGTAGCGACGGTATCGCGGCTAAGCGGTCGAACTGTCGTACATCTCTTCGAAGGCCTGCTCGCCACGGATCAACTCGTCGACACCGTCAGTGAGCGTCACCTCACCAAAGACGGTCGCTCGATAATACGTGTACAGGCCGTCCTGTCCGCGCTCCGTGCGCTGGCGCTTCTCGACGAGGCCGACGTCGACGAGCTTGTTGAGATGGTAGTGGAGTGTACTGTCGTCGATGTCGAGTGCGTCCTCGAGTTCTTTTGGACTCATCTCGCCGCTGTGGACGAGTCGATAGAGGATCTCATAGCGGGTGCGGTGACCGACAGCCGCGTGCATATCGAGGTACTCCTCAAGGCTAAGAATGCTTTCTTCGGGGAGCAGATCTGCCGGATCGTCCGGGGCGTCGCCACCAACCGTTCGCGTTTGATCCGTCGCCATCGTACGTCACGCTATGCGTCGAAGACGCTTAGTCGTTGTCAAGCCGGGAATTCCCAAAAATACCTCTATTTATATATTCCCGCTGAATAGGGGCCCGATATGCCCGTCGAAATCACGCGCGATCTGATCGCTGACCGGCTCGGGCGTGTGACATACGATCGGTTTCTCTTCTATCTGATGGGGCCGTACAAGTCGTTCAACCTCAACTACGTCCTCAGCGAGGAGGACCGTCGCGAGATCGACGTCGACGATCTTCCTGGACCGTTACGCCGGCTCTTCAGGAATAAGGACGACATCAACGCGGCACAGGCACTCTTGCGACGTGTACAAGGGGAACTTCGGACCGACCCGGGAGTGAATGCGTTTCTCGCCCTTGACGTCGACATCGACACAGACGACATCGATGCGGTGACCCAGAGCATTGAGTACGCACGGTGTAGCAACGCAACCGCGTTCGTGGTGCCGTTTCTTGGCCACAATTTTGGCGTCGGCGAAGAGGCCGGGAGTCTTCTCGAAAACCTCGCGGCAACCCACGGGGAGCGGTTGATTTTCGTCCACGAGGATGACGTGACGAGTGCGATGATCCGGTCGGCGTCCGTCCGGTGGGATTTGCGCGTCGAAACCTACGAGACTGAGGACGAACTCGTGGCCAAACTGCGGCGGTTCGCCGGCGGAATTATGCATCGTGAACGACGGGGAGAACTCGATCAGCTGGATTGAAAACGAATGGGTCTTCGAAGCTCTCTTACCAAATAGAGGTCTCCCAACCACGATATTGGTTTGGTAAGACTACTGAGTTCTGTAATTCTCCTCCTTGAGTTGGAATCGAACGTAGCGGCACCACGACCTGGCTCATTCGAGTGCGTCTCGAAAGGCGTCAGGGAGTAGCGATCCCGGCTTCTCCGCGTGAAAAGCGACGTTTTCGTACGCCTGGTCAATGTGTTTCTGGACGGCCTCATTGTCGTGGTCCTCGGCCAGCGTCTCTAACTCCGTCAGCATCGTCTGTAGTTCGTCATCGGCGCCGATCAGCTCTGCCGTCACGGCCAGCTCTTTGAGAGCCTTGGCTGCGGCGCGTCGGACTCGTCCATCGTCGTCGACGAGAGTGTCCAAGTAAAACTCGCGAAGCCGGCGGCGGTGGGTTTCGATTTCCTCGAGTGTCCAGTCACCCGGTAATGCCTCATCAGTGAGTTCGGTGCCGACTGTTCGGAACGCAAGTCATGGATACAGCGCGGCCACAAAACGGACGACAGACTGGCGTTGATACCCATCGCCACTCTCGTAGAGTTCGCGACACCGTTCGAAGCAATCCTCGAAGAGAGCTGCTCGCTCCTCGAGATCCAGATCCTCGATCTCGTTGATCGCACGATTTACACGGTCGGTGTCACCCGAGGCCAGTGCAGCAGCGAACGCGTCGGGTGTCTGGTCCATGCTCGTGTGTTCTCTACCGACCTGTGTAACTCCTCGGACTACGACCGGGAACGGATGGGTGGACATCTTTGTGGAATATTGACCTGGCTGAGAACCGTGTACTTCGCTCGTCTGGCCGCCACGGGACCGGGTATACTTGTACAGACAGGGAGTAGCAACTGCTATGGCGGACGACGATGAGCCGGTGCAACACTGTCGACTGGATACGTGTGTAGATATTCCGAATGCGCTCGAGGCAGCTGGGATCGAGTATCTCGACGTCGACGACACCCGGACGATTGTCATCTATCAAAGTGCCATTCTTATGGTCACGGCTACTGAAGGGGACGCATCGGCCGCCCAGGCGTTCGATGTCGCACTCTGGGAGCCGCCGGTGGAGGACGCTGATCGCGACCCTGTTGATCTCCTCACGACGTTTATAAACGACATAGTAGCCACCGTGGATGGATCTCGCCGGTGAAACACACCTGTGTTGGGTGGTTGAGATTGGTTTGAGCATCTCAAAATCGGACTGTGCTGTTCGCTACAGCACGGGCATCTCTTACCAAACAGAGCCACTTCGGCGTGTTAGTCAAGATAAGCCTGGTACAATAGCGAGTCTACTGCTATTTTAACTGTTACCGGAGTATTGGTAACTACCAGATGTACGAGGTGCTCGACGATACCGCAGCGCAGGTCATCCTCACCATCGAGAGTGGTGACTCCATCCGGCGTGTCGCTCAACACCTCCACACGCCCTACGAGACAGTGAGACAGGCCGTCAATCGGCTGGAAGACGCAGGCTACGTGTCCTATGACGACGGCCTCACTGTCGTCGACGAGCGCGTACGCGAAGCAGCGCTCGAGCTCGTCGCTGCCAGCGCCGGCGTCAGTCCACCCTCCATCGAGGAAACGTACGTCATCCCACAGTTCAGTGACTGGCCGTTCGCGTTCACGCGGATCGACGCCGTCTACGTGTGGACTCAGGGCGGCTACCAAGTCAGTCGCGAGCCCGACGACTATCCGCTGTTCCTCGCTGTTCGTGAACAAGACGTCGACGCCTGGGAGACATTTTTCGAGTGGTTCGACCTCCCGACCGCATTCGAGCGACAGCGCCGAGACGAGTTGGACGGACCGCTGCAGATCGTCCTCGAGCCAGGGCCGTCCCTCGACATCGAGCACGTCGAGGGGTACCCGGTGATCCCGAGAGCAGAGACGATCGAGTATATGCGCGAGAACTACGCCCAGTTCCAGTCGGGGCTGGCGATGCTTGACCGGATGTACGAGGATCTCGATCTTGACGTTGCCCACCGTGAAACCGAGCGTACCTAGGCAGATACGCAAATCGTGCGAGACTTTATACCTCGGCAGAGCCAAGATTTGTTTGACCGATGAGTCTGGACGACGCGGTTGAAGAGGCTCTCGCAACATACGGAATGTCGCGGAGCGAAGAGGCCGAGGAGACGGGCCGAACAGTCGCGACGCTCCAAGACTAGCGCACGCCGCTTACTCGAGAGTCCGAATTTTCTCTGCGAACTCCGCCTTCGATAGCCCAGGGGTTTCCATCAGCTCAGGGTTGTCGGTGCGCTCAACCGCCTCTTCGACGAATTCGATCCAGAGCTCCTCGTGCGCTGTTGCGTAGACTGTTTTCGCTTCTGCGGGATACATATCCAGCTCGTATGCCGTCAGGTCGATCTGGACCTCGTGTTTCCGCTCAAGCGTTGTCGCTCCGAAGTCAGAGAGATGTTTGAGGAGCACATTCTTCCGACGAACCGTCAAGAGACGCTTTGAATCGTTAATATACTGGTTTACCCACTCCCGCCAGTCGTATGTCTCTGAGTCGATTTCCACGGAGGTCTCTGGCATCGAGAAGTCGGGAGCAATCCGACGGAGGTAGAACTGAATCAGGGCAACAGCAGTCCGATGGTTCGCATTCGGAAGCGCGTGTTTGAGAATGAGATTTGAGGCGAGACGGCCTGCAACATCAGTCGCGCTGCCCTCCCACGACGTCCGGTTGAGTGCGTCTGGGAGTGCATCGATGTCGATGTTCTTGTACGCTTCAACAGGAACTCCTTCTTCTTCCTCGTTCTGGGCTATGAGCGCTTGATAGATCTCGAGGAGCCGGGCAACGATGGTACCGTTATCAGCACCCATCTCAGAGAGTGCCTCGCCAAGATCGAATTCGAGATCGCCGACGTCCCCACCACCGACGCGGGAGGTATAGATACCGAAGAACTCGCTGTCAAGATCGTACTTGCGAACCTTCACCGCCACGTCATCGTCGTACTCGACAATCCTGGCAACGATTTCTGATGGAGTTTCGTGGACAAAATCAAGAGAGAACTGATTGTCGCCCGGATGATGATAATAGACGTGACCCATCTACCTGATTCGCTGTACTTGGAGGAGCATCTTAATTCACGTCCCCCTCGGATCGACCCGGCATCAGGATTCCATCGAACCGAGTCTCTTCCGGTCGACGTTGATTCGGAGACGATACTCACTGTCGTAGCGTCCCTGTTCGTTTCGCGTTGGGTCGAGCAGCGAGTACCCGCTTGTGAATGATTCGAGGAGCGTCTCACGCGTCGGGAGGTCGATACCCAGTTCGTCTGCCAGGTAGACGATTCGCTTGGTTGCAGCGCCATTGTCGAGTCCCTGGAGGTACTCACCGACTGTCGCCCACGAACAGTCCCGAGCGTCCGCGGCGACTATCGCCTGTGCGAGTTCCCGGATTCCACCACCGAACTCGGGATGGTCGGCACAGTCAACGAGCGTCTTTTCCACGTCTGCGACGTTCACGACGGTGTCCTCGATGAGCCTCGACTCGTAGCCGAAGAATTTGATCTTGAGCGGAGCGGCTACGTCCGTGAAGTCGGTCAGCCAGTGGCTGATCTCCGGGAATAACGGCAGACTATCGCTCCCTGTTCTCTGACAACCACTCCTAATCTGGACGGGGTGCGTTCTCGTACTTGACCATCTTCTCGGGCTTATCGGCGATGGTGTCGTAGATCTGCTGAAGTGTCTCCTCCGCGGCGAGCAGATTGTGCGTCTCCAAGAACTCGCAGCCGTCTTCGGTGAGGCCGTAGAACTTCCAGGGATACCCCTGTCGGCGCTGGTCGTCGTCCAAAGCGACCTCCGTGACGATGCCGGCGTCGATCAGCTTCTGGATGTGCTTGTAGACGGTCGCATCGCTCACACTGGGATTGAGCTCCTCGAGTTCGTACATCGATGGGAGCTGTTGGGGATGAGCGAGAATATCGCTGATAAGCGAAAACCGTGTCTGCTGTGTAATGAAGTGGATGACTTCCCGTGGTGTCGTGTCGTCACCGACACCCGAACCAGCCTCCATAACGATGTATTCGACCGGGCGTAGTAAAGTAGTTTACCCGAGAGTAAACTACCGAGCTGACTCACTCTGATGAGTGTACCGCCAAGCGAGTAGGGCAGGATAATTCACTGTTACCCACTCTCTTCCCACTCCGGACGTGGCGTCGGGGATGGGAGTTCGTCAACCACAGTTCGAAGTTCGTCCTCTGTCGTCCACGGGAAGCACCGCTCGTGGAGTTCGAATTTGCGGAACTTGTTGAGATGGACCCAACTGTACGTTGCCGGCTCTTCGTCCTCATCTGCCCGGTCGTCGATCACATCCCACACCTCCTGTTCGTCGATGTCGAGACTGCTCTCTTGGGTGCGATCAACGAGCGACTCGACTTTTGATTGGACTTCATCCGCCGACAAATCGTCTGCGAACGCAATCTCGAGGGCGGCCTGAATGACGTGCTGTGTCGAGTCAAGGTTCTCGTCAGTCACCCACGCGTAATCACGTGGGAACACGTACGACTTGTCGAAATACGGCGGGTCATCGATCTCGCCCAATTCAGGTGCCTCCCCACCACTCTCCTTCTCGAAGATCCCAACGATGTAGTCGCTGTATGTCGCGAGCAACGAAAACATGATATCGAACGTATTGAGCCGGTCAGTCGGAAGTTCGAGGAGATCACCCATGATGAACGGATAGGCACCGAGCTGCTTCGTGAGTTCGTTCTGGACGGCGCGAAGCCGGCGGATATAGGGGTCGCGATAGCTCCCCAAGATGAAATACGATGTCCGCTGACTCCAGAGATACGGCAATTCACGCTGGGTGAACCGCCAGATTTCCCGTTTCTCTGCAGGCTCAAGTTCGATGCCCCCGACGGCCTCGTGAACAACGGTCATAATCTCCCCAGCGTCCGGCGGCGGGCTTGGGTCGGTCATTAGCTGCCGATTCAAACCACACCACCTTATCCCTTCTGAATCACTTTGGTTTTTTATAGATTAACCAACTTGGACGACCCTAACTGTTATAGCGTCCTACCTCGTACCAGCACGTATGAGCGAAACCGACACTGGTGCGGCCGATGCAGGGCCGTTCGCGGAACAGCATCGGCTGTTCAAGCTGCTGTCCCAGGATACGCGCCATCTCATCATCCAGGAGCTGCTGGGCCATCCCGCCCATCTAATGTCGCTCGCCGAACTCGAGTATATGACCGGGAAGAGCCAGGCGGCCATCAAAGACCAGTTGGAGACGTTGATCGACGCCGGACTCCTCGCACGCTACACGTACGATCCAAGCGAGGGGAAACGTGATCTCCCCTCCCAGTTCTACGGATTCACAGAGCGGGGCGTCGAGGTCCTCCACGACTACAAGTATCTCCGTGGGCTTCCGGTCGCACGTGCCCTCTACGAAAACACGCGCAAGACCGAGAAAATCGAGCGCCACGAATCGGCCCCTCGCCCGGAGCTTCCGGATGCCGTCGCAGAAGCCCTCGAGTTCGACGAGCCCGATCTCGACGCCGTCGATGGTGGCACAAACCCATAGTTCGTCGTTGAACAGCACCGTTCTCGACGCTGCAGAGAAGGTACGCCGACTTCGTACCTAGGTCAGGACTCCGTGGGCTCCAGCATGGCTGGCTCGACGTTGATCCGGAGGCGATACGTACTGTCGGTCGGCCCGGTGTCGGGCCGCGTCGGGTCCAGCAGCGAGTAGCCACTCGTGAACGACGCGACGAGTTCCTCACGCGCCGGGAGATTAATGCCGAGCTGGTCGGCGAGGTAGACGATCCGCTTGGTTGCCACGCCGTTGTCGAGGCGCTCGAGGTACTCGCCGACAGTGAACCAGTCGCAACCCCGTTCGTCGGCAGTACGCATCGCGGTTGCGAGTTCCCGAAGGCCACCACAGAACCCAGGGTGATCCGCACAGTCGACCAGCGTCTTCTCCAGGTCGCTGACCTGCACGGTCGTACCCTCGATCGAGGTCGGCTCAAAGCCGAAGAATTTCCGCTCGGTGACTGTCGTGACGCGGTACGAAACACCGTGGATCTCCCGGCTTTGCGCTCGGGTCGGCGTGACGACGTACACCGTCCTGGGAACCTGTTCGGTCAGCCCGTGGTGGCTGAGGGCACTGTAGTAGCCGATGTACATCGGCTCGGCGACGTGGGCGGCGATGAGGTACTCGTGGGTCGTGTACAGGCCCTCTTCACCGGCTGCGAGTGGGATGATGAGGTATCGGCCGGGAAACAGTCGGTCGAGCCAGCCCTTCTCGGTGAGCCGGGAGGCAATCTCGCGGGCGGTGTTTGGGGGAACCTCCAGCGTCGTCTCGATGTCGTCAACGGAGATGATCTGGTGCCCCGCGCCAGCGAGTCGTGCAAGGAGTCGACTTTCTCGAGTCGAGAGACCCTGGCGTATATTTTGCGTTTGTTCTATGGCGCTCATACCTGCGTTTCTTACATAGAATATAAACACAGGCCTGCTTTAGCCTTGCGGCTGCAACGGACGACGGAGACGAGCAGACTTAACCAATGGAATCGGGGTGTGGAACCGTGCGTTGGTTAAAGATTCAAGCACCGTCTTCGACTACGTCGATGAGCTCTTCTGCTGTGGAACTAATCCGGTCGAGACGGTCGCGAACGATCTCGGGATCGTCCGACACCCACGCGGCCAAGTAGAACGCCGACCCGCTGGTATCTAACCCACAGTACCGCCCGACGACGTACGCGACGGCTTCGGCCTCGACTTCGCGCTTCGACCGCTCGGTGTCGTCGTCGACGTCGAAGTGGAGCAGGGCGTGGGCGTACTCGTGGATCAACGTCCGCGCAAGGTCGGCATCGTTCTCCCGATCACGCACCTCGACACGCGGTTGCAGATCGACGAGAATCAACTGCTCGCAGATGCCTTTCGCCTCGCCGTGCGTCCACTCCGCTTCCGGAACGATACGAACCGTCACGCCAAGTTCGTCGGCGGCTGCTCACCGGCGAGCACACGGGTGATGGATTCGATTTCGTCGGGGACGTCGGCGGGATCGATCTCCGCTGATTGCGTGTTGTCGATATCGACCGGAATTTCGTCAATCGAGACGTTGTCAGGACGCTGTTGTTGACTCACTGGAAGTCACCTCTGAGGGCTTTCAAAGGAGCCCTCGCCCTCTCCGGGGGCATGAAAAACAGGTCGCGAAGTCACGCCGACAGGCGGTAGAAATTCTATTGCCAGGGTTTCGTTTTATACTGGACGCCGAACCTATGACGCCTTGTTCGACGGTTTATGAATAGGCAGTTCGACGACGAAGACTGAACCAGTTGGGTCGTTGTCTTCGACCCACACGTCACCACCGAATTGGTCCGTCAGGAGATGGACGAGATATAGACCAATCCCCGATCCTGGACTGTCCAATCCTTTCTCCCCTTTTCCGAAGATTTGTTCTTTCTGTTGGTCAGAGATGCCAGGCCCATTATCTGCAATCCGGTACCGGACAGTCTCTGAATTCTCTTCACAGGAGACGGTGATCTCAGGGGTCTCTTTGTCGTTGTGTCGGACCGCATTCTCGAGGATATTCCGGAAGACCGACGAGAGCATCTCGTTTGCCTGTACCGACACGTCGCAGAGTGCACCCGATACGTGAAACTTCGCGTTCGGGAACGAATCACGTACTGCAGCGAGCTCAGCGTCAAGAAGTGGCTGAAGCTGGATTTCTTCTAATTCAGCTGTTCCTTCTTCCGAGAGTGATTCAACGAACTCACGTGCGACCTCTGTGAACTGGATTACGTGCAGGGACTTCTGTAACACTCGGTCTAGGGCGTCTTCCCCATCTTCATCGACGTGGTCTTTGAGGATCTCGGCCCATCCGAGAATCACTGCCATATCGTTCCGGATATCGTGTCGAACCACACGATTCAGGGCCTCGAGTTGTTCGGTTTTCTCCTCGAGTCGCTGTCGATACGACTCGCGTTCAGTTACATCGGTAACCGTCACTAATTGGCCGGTCGTTACCTCACCTGCTAAGAATGGCGTGCTCGACACGTCATAATACCGTGTTTCACCATCCTGCGTAACTGCCAGGATATCTTGTTTGGTGAGATGATCTGCGAGTGCGATATTCACAGCCTCAAGCGGTTCGCCAAAGGAATCCTCAAGGGCTGGGAAAAGGTTGCGAGCCGCTTGATTATAATCCTGGATCCGGGTTTCTTGGTCGAGGAAGATTGCGGGTTTATCTGACTCCCCGGTTAATCGGATTGCCTCAAACCGCTGTCTGTAGAAGAAGAGCGTTCCAACGGCGAAGAGGGCGACGCCAGGTGGCTCATACATTAATGGGAGCAGCCAGTCGACCTGACCGCCAATAATCGTTGCAACAGCTGGGAGGCCTGAGAGTCCAACGAGCACGACGAGCGGACGGCTGTCACTACCAGTATGATGGAACCGCTCCATCAGTACGAAGAACCCGACAGCGATGGCGGCATATGATAGCCCCAAGACGATCCAGTAGAGCAGTTCGTGATGGATCACGAGGTGCGGGAATGGTTCTGTGACCCATTCCGTCGTAAAGTAGAGATTGTGGAGTGGATTCGTGATTTTGAGAGCGGTGAAAAAGAGGAACGTCCCGAGTATGAGGTTTCGGAATGGGGCGTGTCGAGGTGGCCGACCGGTATATGCAGCACAAAAGTAGAGCCAGGCCCCAACGGCGACGAACGCAAAGATGAAGCCAAATATATAGAAAGCGAGTTTCCCCGCACGTGTCGGTGCGAGAAGATAGCCTATGTACCCTCCAGACCACAGAGCAACGGAACCGAGGAAGACGATCAGTCCTTCACGTGTCTCCGGATGCTGTATCTTCCGTGCTTGTGGAATAGTCGCCATACAGGCAATCGCAGATAGTGCGAAAATTGTGACGTGACCTAGAAGGAGGGGATTCATTATCCAGATAAAGGGTTGTTCTCGGGGTATTAAATAACGGTTTGGAACAGCCCTCTTTCAGGGGGACATCGGGCTTCTTCCGGCCAGTAGGCATTCCTTCTCTCGGTCGATTCCCAGAGTTGGCTTCGAACTCATAAGGCTCCAACAGTACTGACACAGCTGATTAATCAACAATAGGAAAACTCACGCAGTACCTGTTGGTTAAGAGCGGAGCTTACTCTTCGTCCTCACGTAGCTCTTCAGCCTTCCACTTGGGTCGGCGCAGGATTTGCTCCCGATTCTGATGGGCGTTCTCGTAGGCAACACACTCCTGAAGGGTTTCCATATCCGAGATCGTCGCGATACCGGCCTTGACCAACCAGTAATTCGGTGCTTCAAGACGCTTCTCAGGTGGGAATTCGTCGTCACTCCCGTCGCTAATCGTGGACTGTTTCATCTCGGTAGTCCTCCACCTCTCAAGGGCGAGAAAAACAGAACAGACGACTACATCACCGACGCGGCGTCAGGCCATCACGTCCTGGAATCGCTCGCGAAGCGCATCTTCACGCTCCTCGAACTGATTGACCTTCTCCTGTAGGTCGTCGCTGACTCGCTCGATGCTCGCCAGCGCTCGTTCGCCGGCCAGCGAGGCTTGGGACCCGTCGTCGCCGTCCGCCTCTAACTCCTGCTCATAGGCCTGCTTGACGCGCTCGATCGTTCCCCCCGGGTTGAACAGGATGTCGTTGGCCGTGCGGACGTAGCCGTCCAGCGACGCACCCTCCTTGCCCTGGAAGAAGTGAGTGAGCGCGTACGTCGCGCCGGAATGCAGCGTCCACATATCGATCTCGACGGGAGAGGTCGCGTTGGCCTCCGCATCGCTCGCAGCGCGCTCGGCTAGGTAGTCCGGGAAGCCCAGCAGACTGTAGAACTCCGTGACGGTGAACGGGAGCTCCGAGAAGTCGAGGTCGCTGTCCTGGGCGTCACGGATGAACTCGAAGAGGTCGTCGGCGACGAGTTCGACGACTCGGAGCTGACTTCGTGTTGACATCGATGATCGTCGGCACGTGTGCGCCGGCAGCCATCGCTGGCGCAACAACACGCGCAGTTACAGACCGCGTGAGTCTCTTTTCGCTGACTCGGTTGAAACACTTAATTTCTGATAGAAATGACCTGCTCTATATGGAGGATGTAGCCAGTATGTGATTCGTGTTGTTCCATACTCGGTGAGTGCATCAATTGGTTAGGGTGCCTGCAAACTGCATGGGAATTGTCCCCACTCTGACATCATCTTTAGTCACGTCGTGTACCCAACTGTTGGACTGTCGGGAGATGCCAGTCGAATGTTACCGCGGCTAAGCGAGTCACGACGGTCATCCCTGCACACACCGCAGCAGCCGTGCTCCCTGCCGCGCCCAACGCTCCCGCGAGCCAGTATGCGCTCCCCCCGAGGACGGCACAACTCGCGTAGAAATCCTCGAAGAGGATGAACGGGGCGCGGTCAAGGAAGATATCTGCTACCGCACCCCCACCAACGGCGTTGATCGTCGCAATTGCAACGACCCCAAATGCTGAGATACCCGCATCAGTCGCGACGATAGCACCGGTTGTCGCAAAGGCCGCGAGACCGATCGCATCCGCGACGAGGGTAATGGGGTGCGTATCCGGAGCTGACAACACGATTCTGAGTGCGATGGCTAAGCCGACGCCGAACAATCCCAGACCGATCTCGATAGGGGATTGAAGTACCAACGGAACGCGCGCAACCAGCATATCGCGGGTCGCACCACCGGCAAACGCCATCGCTAGCCCGACAATGGTAATCCCCAGTAGGTCGAACTCCTCGCGGACCGCCTTCGACGAACCGACGAGGGCGAACGCGACCAATCCGATCGTGTTCATGACGGCGAACGGGTCATGGAAGAGGATCGCGATGACGTCCTGATTCACTACATTCGCCTACGATGGCGGGTCCCTTGAGTGCCATGTCTCAATCCTGTCCTTGCTGTTCACGCTCCCGTTGAAGAAGTGTAGTATATTGTCGCCGGGCGGTGTTCAGATAAGGATCAAGGATGAGGCGGTGCGATTTTTGAGTGGCTATGCTCGAAATCGCACGCCTCAGCGACGGTAGCGACCGCTTCGAGTTAGGACTTGTGGAGCGAGAGGCGACACCCGAGCCAGCGATGAAGCTCGGTATTCGACATTTAGCTGGATTATCACTTTCGAATATCATCTCGATTCTTGAAATGTTGGGTGTCGAACGTTGTCGATCCACCGTTCACAACTGGGTGCAGAAGGCCGATTTACAGCCCACAGATGGTGCCGACCCGGATCACGTTGCGGTCGACGAGACTGTGATCCAGCTCAATAACGAACGATATTGGCTGTACGCTGCGGTCGATGCCGACACGAACCGCTTGCTGCATGTGAAGCTCTCTCCGACGAGAAACCAAGCGATTACCGAGATGTTCCTTTCGGAACTCCGCGAGAAACATCTCGTCGATGATGCGCTCTTTCTCGTCGATTCTGCACCGTGGCTGCAAGCGGCACTCCATCGACACGGCCTCGATTACAGATACGAAAAACATGGTAATCGGAATACCGTCGAACGTGTCTTTCGAGAACTAAAACGTCGAACCAATCAGTTTTCAAATTGTTTCAGCCATGCTGAAGCAGACACCGTTGAAAATTGGCTTCGAGCGTTCGCCTTCGCATGGAATCAGCTAATCTGAACACTACCAACCTATGTGTACCGAACTGTCTGATGCTGAAGATTTCAGCGAGATAAACAAGGATAACGGAAGGGAACTCATCGGTGCTATTAACCGCCGATACAGTATTCCACCGAACACACTCGACCAGTTTGACCGGACCGAACGAGCAATTGCCTTGGCGGCCGCGAAGGTTCTCCCTGAGATCGCAATAGTGAACCCCTCAAATACCGCTTCGCGGTCGTCCGGGAATACGTTTCATACGAGGACGTAGAAAAGAAGCGAAGCCGAGGTAGACTGTTTAGAACCGAAGCTCAGTGCCGATTAGACAGAGCCCTTACAGACGTTGCAACAGCGTCCGACCGCTGTGAGGGAACGATTCGTAACGGATGTACGTACGCGTACGACACTGATTCGCCGACTGCTTCGTTTAGAGAGGATTGTGAACAAATTCGGAACCTCGTACGATAAGATCTCTTGGCAACGTCATTGCCCACCCATATAATATACAAATAAACTATGAACCGACGCGAACACCATTGCCCGTGACCTCGAAGACACGGTGTTCAATGGTGACCGATACGCCTATGATATCGACGTCGAGGCCGTCTAGGCGATCCCGGCGTACTCCGAAGACATCCGAGAGATCGTCGTTTCAGGGTTTCCGGTCTTCAAGACGAGTGACTTCGAGACTGTCGAGAACCTCCTCTTGGAGGAAGGAACTGTTGATGAATAGAGACGTGTCGACAGCTACTGTGCCCGTGTAGATTTGTACCCCTGTGTTCACACATAGGGGAACAATTTATCAAACTGGACCGTGTATCTCTTGGTATGAGTCAGGAATCGCTCGACGATACGATCAAATTCCGTGCTGGTCCGCTTAAAGAAGCGGCAACCGAACTGGATTCCGTCCATTTGGGTGGCATCAATATCAGCGAACTCGCACGTGAGGGGCTTACGCAGATGCTTCAGCGATCGATGACGGATGACGACAAAATCGCGATTTACGAGCGCTATTCGGCAGGTGACCTCTCGGAGGACGCTGCTCGAGTGCTCCTCGACGACGAACTCGACTTCCTCGAAGAGGATATTGACGCCTTCTGTGAGGCTGCCGACGACGACACCAGTGACTATCTCGTCTAAATGGTAGCGCCGACACACGGTATCCGATCCTCGTCGATACGGACACGCTGATCGCCGTTGCGAATAGCTCCTTGTGGACCCAACTAACTGAACACGTCGGTCTCACGACGACGAACGTCTGCAAACAGGAACTCAAGCGGCACGTCGAAAACACGCGCGAGACCGCCCCAGAGGGAAGCCGCCCATACCGGCTTCATTACGGGAGCCGTACCGCTCTCGGGGCGCTGGAAGATGACGAGAAACCGCTTACCCAAGTGACGAGCGTCCCCCGGCCCCACGGAGCGGACGCCGGCGAGGAATCGCTCCGACAGGAAGTGGTACAGAATCCCGAGACTATCGACTACGTCATCTTGATGGACGCAGCGGGCCGGCGTTCGATTCGCCGCGCTGTCGACGACCAAGCCGAAGATATCCGTGTTGTGACACCGCCGTTTCTGTTCTATATCCTCTACGACAACGACATCATTTCGCGTCGTGAGTTCTGCGAAGCGTGCGGCGAGCTGTTAGAACGTGAGGGCTGGACCGGATACAACGCCGTGAAGGCTGCGTGGGAGGGGATTCCGATTGATTGCAGTGATATTCTGGATGACCACTTGCTCCCGTGACGAAACTTATGAATCAGAACACCTCATCGACACGCGATGGTTCGACACCGCTCACGAGTTCCTTCGAGCGATACCTCCAGGACAAGGGGAAAGGCCGCGGCGGCGACGGTGGGAACTATCGACGTAACGCTGCACGCGAGCTTGAACGGTTCGCCGAGTGGGCCGCCGGCGACCGTGGCGATGACGACTGGACTGGGATCGTCCCCGACGACGTTGACCGGGAGCCGACCTTCGACGATCTCGACGAACGTGTCTTCCGCGAGTACGCCCGACATCTCGCTGGTGACCGTGGCCTCAAACAGAACACCGTTCAAACCTATTATCGCTATATTTCTGCGTGGTGTGGCTGGTGTGTCAACGAAGGGTATCTCGAAGCGCACTACGCCCAGCGGGCGAGTGCGATGGCGCCGCTGCCGGAGGACGACGGCCGGAAGCCCGGCGACCAACAGGCTTGGACGTCCGAACAGCGCCACGCCCTCACCCGCCACGTAGACGAACGGGCCCGCGACGCCGTCGAGGCGTACACGACACTTCCGGAGGATACTGACCTCCTCGACAAGCAGCGAGCGCGCTACACGGCGCTGAAGACGGCTCGTGACCGTGCGCTTGTGTTCGTCCTCGCGTACACAGCTGTCCGTGTCGGGGAGCTACTCCGGGATCCGAACGACCCGCGCCGGCGCGGCGTCCGCTGGGAGGATCTCTCCCTCGACGACGGGAGTATGGACGTCTACCGGAAGAAACAGCAGTGGGACGCCGCGAGTCTCCCCGATCCGGTGCTCTCGCCGCTACGGAGCTATCGTGAATTGATGGACCCGCCGACGGAGCGCTGGCCGGTGTTTCCGACGTTCGACCAACGGACGCTTGCGAGACTTGTTCAGGATGGGCTCACAGACCGGGGAGAACGCTCAGAAGCAATTACTGAGCGCCGGGAAGAATACGCTCGCGACCTATTACTGGCACTCGATGAGGATATTCGGCCGCCGTCGATCACGACAGACGGCGCAAGGTCGATTCTCCAACGACTCTCGGAGGCCGCAGAGATCGAAATCGACCATCCGAAACACGACTATCTTGCTCCGCACGGCGGCCGTCGTGGGATGGGTGAGGTCCTCGTCCGAGCGTTCGGGTACACGGTGGCGGCCCGGTATCTGGATAACTCCGAAGAGATGGTTCGCGAACGATACTCGCACATCGAGGCCGGTGAGTTGGGCGACGTGGCTACGGAGGCCCTCGAAGAAATTGATGATGTCGCGTAGACTTGAAATTTCTAGGAGATGAGGTAGCCACCATCGAGTCAGTATGATTCGAACTGGTGTCTTGGCTATGGAGACGCTCTGACTCGGTCAGTTGGATTGGTTCTCTTCAACTGCTTCACGGACGATCTCGTCCATCTCATCGCGGACAATTTGGCGGATGTCCTCCTCCGAAAATCCACTATCATGTCGTTCAACGGCGAGCTGACCACTCAACGTGCGCAGTGCTAATTCAAGAGCTTCGATCTGATCGCTGAATTCAGATAACGTCCCGTGGATTGCGTCTGACCCGAATTGGGCACTATCACCAACCTCGATGTCAGCACCACGCTCGTCTAGTATCCGTTTTGCAGGCCTGTCACCAACGATCTCTTCTTCGGGAAGGTCCGGTGTCACGGATACCGGATGCATCATTCCTGTCAGCTGGATCTCGGAAACTGAGTCTAGATTATCTACCAGGTGCTGCGCCATCTTCTCCTGCTGCTCCTGTTCACCGTGAATAAGGTACACCTGGGACGGTGAAACTTGGCGAGCGAATTGAAGCAACGTGTTTCGGGCTGCGTGGGCTGAGAGCCCATGATATCGACTTATCCAGCTTACAGGTACCTTCACACGGGTTCCATCGCCCTCATCTGGTATCCCTCCGTTAAGTCCGTTCGAGGGAAGAGTGACACCAACTCTCTCGAGATCTTCCTCTATAGCATCCTCCAATTGACGACCAGGTGTCCCCTCGGCTTGATATCCACAGAGAATTACGCGTGCATCATCGTATCGCTGGCAGAATTCGAGTAAGTAGGTCGGTGAAAATCCACCCGAGAGCATTCCAGATGGAGCAATAATGATCGGTGTCTCATCAGCTTCGAGCAATTCCTCGCGAGACATCGGCATTCGTCTAGCAGCCGACGCCTGATCGAAGAGGAACGGTTGTTGGTCACCCGAATTCACTATGTAGTTCCGGATCGATTCGGCTGCGAACTCGGCTCTACAGTGCTCGTTATACGTGTCTGTAGCGCTTTGCGCCATCCCATCGTAGACTACGTTGAGCTGCTTTCGGTCCTCTTCCGGAAGCGTGTGAATCCGGTTTTTGAACATATAGAGCAACTCTTGGGATCGCCCGACCCCGAAGCAGGGGATGAGGACTGGCTTCCCATCGGTAGCTGCGTCGACAGCCTCGTTGTAGATGTCCGTTCGGGTGTCAGTGGCACTGGTGTGCGAATGGGTGCCTCCGTATGTCGATTCAAGAAAGAGGGCGTCTGCCTGCGGAGGCTCATCGATTTCGGGAAGATGATTCGACCGGCCGCCAACATCTCCCGAGAAGACTACCCGTGAGCCGTCTACTGTTAGTGCTAACCAGGCACTACCCAGTAGGTGGGCCGCATTTCCAAATTCGAAATGGAGCGTTTCGGTATCCTCAATATGTGCGACGTGATCACTGAGGTCTGCCGCCTGGTATCCGCAGGGACGGAATCGGTCGATGACTTTCCTCAGATCGGTTTCCGAGTATTGTTGTTCTCTCCCTGGTTTTTGCGTCGCTCGTCGGTGAAGCTTCAGTGAATCTCGGAGTAATGTGTCTGCAAGCGCAGCTGTTGGCCTCGTTGTAATCACTGGTGCCTGATCAGAGAGGAAGTCGTGACTCTCCAACAGGGGGAGCGAGCCGACGTGGTCGATATGAGCATGGGTGAGAAAAACCGCGTCTATCTGTCCCTCATCGAGTCCCCTTAGATCAGGGAATAATCCCCCGTCACCTTGATTCAGTCCGACGTCGACGAGATACGTTCCATTACGCGTCTCAACCTGATAGCAACTCCGGCCGATCTCCTTTGCTCCCCCACGGGGGATAACCACGAACGGGGATTCGCTGTCAACCGAAATATCGAGATCGATCTCCCCACCGACTCGTGGGATGTACTCATTTTGCGACCCCTCGTCATCAGATTCTTGAACTGCTTCACTCATCGTGACAGTACTTCGTTTGCGTAAAATCGCTCACTCGTCTCAGTGCGTCCCTGTAGCTGAATGAACTTGAGGAGATCAGTCTCTGCGAGCTGTGGGAAAAATCGTTCAATTTCGGAGAGTACCGGATCAAGCGGCCGGTGACTCTCAGATGCCGCAGCAACTTGGTCCAGCATCCAGGCGTCAGGAGTTGCATCAAGTTTGTCTACCCGCTCAGCTTCACCCTCTGTGAAGTATTTGTGTCGTCCCGCTGGTTGCTGTGTCTCTCGACTTGACCGAGCCGGTTTAGCCGTTGCTTCAGTGATCTGGATGAGCTGTGGGGGAGATCGCGTTTCACCAGGCATTGCAGTATCGAGGGAATCCCGAACTTCGGTTGCAGAGAGACTCCCCTCACGACGGAAATACCCGAGGGTGATGTCCCCCTGGTCGCCGTACAATTCTGGTGTGGCGACGGTGTCACCTGTTTGTGGGTCGCTGGTAGTATACCGGGGGGCTATCTCGGCCACACAAAGGTCGGTGAATTGCAATCGATCTGGATCGACATGTGGTGAGTCCTCGATTTCATCTAACAGCTCAGAGAGCGAATCAACGAATTCGCGTGGCCGCCAGGCCGCTGCATTTCGTGGCGGCCGCTCTGCAGGATTATCGAAATAGACTGTAGATTGCGGGATGTATGCTCCCTGTGGAATTCGCACGTCTACAGGGTAATCTGGTGTCCTTAGCGACTCGTGTGCCCGGTCACCACTCGTCGATTTCTGGAGAGCAAATCGAATCATGATCGGGAAGACGGTATTTGGTAAGCGTTCTATCACCGTTCGTGGATCTGACTCATCCAAAATAACTGCCCCCCGGCTGCTTGTTTCTACAGAACCTGTCTCGGCTCCACTGTCGCTCATAAATCGGTCAAGGGTCCGAGATAAACTAAATGTCCGCATAGCAAGGTGAAAGTGGTCACACGATTTAGGGTAGCTCACCGGGATTCTCCGAGTTCTTGATGGCTCGCTGAGGGTCTTCCCCTAGAACAGCCCTTGCTTATTCTATATGAATACCTATTTGCTCACATTTAGGAATTCCTATAGTATTTCAATAGTAGCTAAACTGCTTGTACGGATGTCACTATTGTATGGTGAAGATTTTGGTGACGCTCTCCTCGATGCTACTGGAGTCAACGGTGGGCTTCGATGTCGTTAGGAGTGTGACTCGCCATCCGATGCATTAGGCGAACTCGAGTCCTTCCATTCGGAAACCCCTCCATCGTAGAAAGTATCGTCACTCGGGAGATCGCCCTCGATCTGGGGGATAATTAGAGTCTGGTCGATCGACTCTCGAAGGAGTTTCAGCCGCATCGCTTCTTCACGACCGAGAATTGCTTCGACGGTGTCGCCGTCGACACGACCGTCGTAATAGGCCCTGTTCAGGCGCTGGCGGAACTCCTCGTCGTCGGCGAGGGCGGCGAGTTTGTCCTCCAGAGCGTCAATCAGAAGGCGAGTCCGAGAGATCCCGAGGATTTCACCGACGCTATCAGCACGTTCGATGAGGAGCTTCGGGGCGTTGAAACCGACTCGGGTTCTCTCTTCAGTCATCAGGGTAGATGTAGAATCTGCATCTGCATAGTAGCCACGCTGACTAGTCAGCTGCATCTCCGTAAGCTCGATCTTGTCACCGTATCAGGTGAACCACGTGAACTTATCGTCATCGTCGTGCTGTTCGAGGAACTGCTTGGCGTCAGCGACGCTCGTAAGTTGAATCGTCCCCCGCCCCTTCTCCTGAAGCGGCCCAGTCGGATCGGTGACGAGATCGTCGATCGCGCCGTCGACGACGTCGCCGTCGAAACCCCCGCACCATCCCTTGATGGTGTCTTTCTGCTTGTGGTGAGACCCCACCACAGGCACCCGTACCATCTTCGCTACCACGGTCAGATGAACAGTTTTCCAGTCGCTCATACCTGTATCAACTCAGTGCTTTATCTAGAACGCGCACGCACATAAGTGTTTTGTTGAAACAACACTCTTCTATTTTCGGCAAACAGAGTTGAGTATCTGATATCTACTTCTGATGTTTCAAACAGACGATTTTGTATTTCTATACTCCAATATCTGGCTATTTTGCGAAACACTTATACCATCCAGCACACTACAGTACTGTGTAGACAAAGCCCGACTCACGAATACTGTTACACCAGTATTCGTGAGCTCAGATCAAACAACACCCAAGCTCGGATAGATTCACACCGGTAATCCCACCGGCCACCGCTAAACCCACCACCTGTATCAACTCGATGTCCGGGGGTGATGGTGTGTCTATCCGCATCCATATCCACACCCATGGCGACCAACCCAGACGTACAACCCGGGGGCGGATCGTTCGCAGAACAGACCGCGCTAACGGAACTCCTCGGAAATCATCCGAAAGTGAAGATCCTTGCTGTCCTCCTGAGCGAAGGCCGTGACATCAACGTCAGTCAGATCGCCGAGCAGGCTGGGATGAGTCGTAGCACCGTGTACGACCATATTGAGGATCTCCAGGCGCTGGAGGTCGTAGAACAGACTCGAAAGATCAGTGGGAGCCCGCTGTACCAGATCAACAAGGACAGCGATGTCGCTGAACAGCTACACAAGCTTGAGTGGACGCTGATCGATTCCGTTGCCAGTGAGTGAATGGTCGGACGAGTAGCTCAGCGGAGTGTTTCTCCCACACAGTGAGAGCCGTTTTCCTCAAATCCAACGACTACTTCGTAACACTGGGCCATTCAGCCCGGTAGTGATTCGTTCTCCTTCCGAGCTTTCGCTGTCCTCGTCAGCACCCACTTATTGGAAGTATTGCGCCAACCCATCGGCTCGTACTCACGCCGGCGACTTACTTCGTCACTCTCGATAATCGCTGAGACTACATCATCAAACCGCTCAATTCTCTCGATGTGGTCCGTAGGATTCGTGAGCGCATCCTCGATAGGCACGTCGACGTCTAGCGCAGCCGCGGCAACTGCGCGGAGCGTCGTCGGCACATCGTCTGTGTCCTCTTCATCGCTGGCTTCGCTCTCGTCGATGTCCTCCCCCTCAGCGTTCTCTGCATCTGTTTCAGGCTCACCACCATCAGCGACCGACGGCGTCTCGTCGTCACTGGCGTCTTCGGACTCCAGTGTCCGGCTTTCCTGCTCTTGGAGGTCCTCAAGGAAGCGTGAGACTTCTTCTTCGAGAAGTGGGATCATATCCCGGTTGCTCGGGTCGAAGAAGCCCTCGTTCTTCCGTTCGTGTAGGATCAGTTGTCCACTACCACGCGAAACCTCAGCGACAACGTCAATCTCTTCAAGATGGTCAAGGACTGTGTTGATCCCATATTCGAGCCGGTCGCCGAGGGTGTCCTTGAGAGTACTTGTAGGAGCGACGCGATCGTTGGTTTCGAAATACTCGTTCGCGTAGAGCCAGTTCGCGAGCGCGACTATGCTCTCGCTACTGGGCAGGTCCCCTTTCTCGTCGCGGATATACTGTTCGAGTCGGTCAGTGTCGTCGGAATCGCTGGTACTCATTGTGTAGTGTGGTGGGTTCTCGATCACTACGGGTGGCAGTTCCTCGGCGTGGGTCCGGGTTCTGTTCGAGAAGTAGGCGTCCACGGCACTCTGAGCGGGCTCTCACCGGACGACGTCGCATTCCCAACGGCCTACTCTAACAGAGGTACTGTCTGAACTTAATGGTTTTCCACCTTGTTCTCCGTGTTACTATTGTCTTATACGCAACAGGCATATCCTGAAACATCGAAATAAGTCCGAATAAGGGATTTTGCCCCGAGATTTCTGGATACAGATCTCTTAGAATCAAACGTATTGTATCAAGATATTGTAACGGTTGCTCTCGGATAATCAATTCAGTCAGCTCCTCGTCAGCTTTCCTAGCTCCGATTCACCCTCTGATTTCGGGGATATTCTGCGGATAAGGCGCTAAAACAGGATTTCACAATCGGAATTCTCTCCGCTAGTAGACGGGGTTATTCCGATTATGATCGAGTGTGAGACTTCACCGCCCCCAGAGAGTACAAGTTCCATGCGGTTCTGTCACTCACTAATGTCGCCCTCCAGGTATCGATCCTCTACAGAACTGTGGCATAGTTCGGACAAGAGGAGGCGTTCCGGCCACCATGAGGGAGGTCATACCGATGCTCAGTGAGCGCATCCCCGGCTGGGAGACCGTTCCCGAGGCGCTTCGCAAGCGCGAGCAGTGGATCTGTTGGCGAGCAGCTGATACTGACGACTCGGTAGACGGGATTTCACTCACACCGATCGATCCGACGACCGGCGAGTACGCAACCTTCGATGACGAAGATACGTGGAGTGGTTTTGAGGATGCATACGCCACGGCGACGGCGTCCGAACTCGATGTCGACGGACTCGCCTTCTATCCCACACACGATGGCCCATTTACTGCTGTCGAACTTTCCGCCTGTCGTGATCCTGAGACCGGCGCCCTTGATGACTGGGCCCGGACGGTGATCGAGACGCTTGATTCCTATACTGAAGCTGCATACGACGGTCAGAGCATTCGAATTATCGTTGCGGGGCAGCCACCGAGTTGGACCTCCGGCCCGATCGACATCTGTGATGCGGAGTTCTACATACCGGTTACGGGTGATCGGCTGTCGTCGACGCCGGCGACGGTCACCGAGCGAACGACGGAACTCCGGGGTGTCTACAAGGCGTGGAAAGGAGCTACTGACCCAGCCGAAGCTGCGGCCACGCTGTCTGCCGTCGATGTGCAGGAATTCGGTGGACTGCCATCAGAGCCCGGTGTCGACGTTGATTTGAGTGATACCGCAGTCATCGAACGGGCACAGTACGGGCCCGCTGGTGACGTCTTCCGGCGGTTATGGACTGGCAGTAGTGCGGGGTATGCGAATCAAACGGAGGCTGACGTCGCGTTCTGTAGCCAGCTCGCGTATTGGACCGGCGGTGATGGCGAGCAAATAGAACGGCTGGTTCGACAATCGGATCGAAATCGAGCTGAGTGGGTGAGTCTTGTTTCGGAGGGCACGCTGTATGATGAGCGAACTATCGAACAGGCACTCGAGCTGACCGACGATTACTACCACCCTCGAGACGCATTATAAAATACTGTTCCGTCGATTATTCTTCTTCCTGCGTCTCCTTTTGTTGCTCAACACACCATCGGTAGAGTTCCTCTTTCAGCTCTGTGGGCGTGTCGTCGAATATCATTCCTAATCGCCATCCAAGGTTATGCCACGAAAGGCCCTCTAGTGCTCTTGGGCCGAATTCTTCGCCATTTTCTGCTTTTGTCCAACCAGCCTTGAAGGATCCAAGTCGATCATTCCCAGGTTCAGGAAAGACTCGTTGGTCCTTATCCCAGTCGTGTTTTAGTCCATCAAGCCGATCGCCGCTGCTAGTCCCTTCTAACTCTCTAACACCTGCAACGAACAAGCCTGCCCACGTCCTACCTTGTTCATCTTTTATTTCTTTCATTTCTTTGTGCTGGTCATCATCAAGCTCGAAGCGTATCTCTCGCGCCATACCCATACATCTATTTCGAAACTATATGTGGGTTTTGGCTCACTTTCAGTTTTTCAGAATTTCGTCGAATGGGCCTGAAAGCTGTGTTAATGGGGCTTACTGCTCTATCTACTACTGTTGGAATGGTTCAAATCATTCCTACGTTCAAGCCCACCCCGAGAAATCTGTGTGTTCGAGCTGAATGTGTTCTAGTATTATGACTATTTCCGATGTAGAGGTCTGTAAATTCGTCATTCTCAGTAGTACGGTGTTTACGCAGGTGTTTCAGGTTGATTCTGTAGATTCAGCGCATTGAGCCGCCCTTGAATAGATGGTCCCCACCTGCGTAAATCTCCGCGATTATTAAGGGAAGTGAGAGTGGGTTATACTGCAAGAGAGGTGTCTAGGTGAGGTATGTTTGATTGGTGAGATATATCAGGAGTGAGTGGTGGTCGAAGGTTCCGCAAGGCGGGCGCGCATAGCATCGTCATAGAAGCGTTCGTAGAGGCCGGTGATCGTGTCGATCCGGTCGATGCCGGGACAGTGGTAATCGGCGTCGGTGTGGCTCTGGTCGAGGTAGCGGTTGCCGACCTGGAGGCTGTAGTTCTCCGGCGTGTCGAACGGTGCGTTTGCGATCTGGCAGTCGATGTCGCCGGCCTCGTGGAGGCGGTTCAGTGTCTTGAAAGCAGTTTCTCGGTTCTCGAAGATCCAGAGATGCTGTCCCTCCGGCTGTTCGGCGAAGGTGGCAAACTTCGACCGGGGCATCGCCCGGTCGTGGTGGTCAGTCAGCACCTCGGCTTCCCAGGTAGTTCCGTCGAGTGCGGTACTCCGAACGTCTGGCTGAGCCTGCCCCTGTTCGCCGGGATACAGCTCGACGGAGCGTCCCTGCTGGCGCCAGACCGCGGCGACGACGGCGACGCCGGTGCGGTGGAGGAGCGACTCGTCCCAGTCGCCGACGAGGCCGGTGTCGGCCTCGAGCTGGTGCTGTGGGAGGTCGTCGGCGTCGAACAGGCCGGCGAAGAGCGTGTCCATCGCGGTTCGCGCCCTCCGGGTCGGTGTCCACCGAACCTTACGCCGGAGGATGTACTGCTCCGTGAGCCACGGCTGTGACTCCTCGCTCTGGCCGTGGTGTCGGTCGTCGACGAGCGTCGGCGAGGTCGCGGGGGCCTGGAGATCGGTGAACGCAGCTTCGTATCGTTGCTCCCACTCCGCGTCGGAACAGCCGAGGAGCGTCTGGAGGTCCGGTGGACGGTGCCACCCGATGTGATAGCGCTGGTTGTCTCGCTCCAGCACGGCGCCGTTGTACCACTGCGCGATCGCCCAGAGAATATCGAGCGCTGGCGGGGACCAGTCCTCGAGGACGTCGTCAGCTCGGGTTTGTGCTTCAGGCGGTACGCGTGCCATTGGTCGTATTCTCGATTATGTTGTTCTAATGGTGCCGTGGCCTTGAAACTCCGTTCCAGCGCGACTCACATAGCGAACTCCGCTCACCACCAGAAAATTGTACGATGCCAGGCAATTCGATATACTATGGATGAATGTAGGCTCTGTGGAGAAACACGCGAGCTACAGAACAGCCACATCATCCCTCGATTTGTGATTCGGTGGATGAAGAAGTCTGGTCCGACGCCATTTCTCAGAAAAGCGGTTGATCCGAATACTCGGATTCAAGACCATCACGAAAAGCTACTCTGCGAAGATTGCGAACAGATATTCTCCGACTGGGAGGGCAAATTCGCCTCTCAAGTGTTCTACCCGCATATCCGTGGCGAGAAGGAGGAGTTCGAGTACGAAGAGTGGTTGTACAAGTTTGTTCTATCCGTGTCTTGGCGGCTTCTTGTCTCAGAAATGGCTGTCTGGCACGAAGAAGAGCATCCGCAGAATACGGTCGTCGAAGAGCGGTTGGAGACGTGGGAAGCGATTTTGCTGGGCGAGAAACCGATCTCGAAGGATCCCTCTCAGCACCACATCTTCTTTGCCGACGAGATCGACCTCGTCAAGTCGGATCCGGAGGCACCCGAGGGGTTTGAGGTGTACATACAGCGGAACCTCGACGGCACTAGTGTCTACGGTGACGATCAAACCCACGCCTATTTCAAATTCCCCAGAATCCTGTTTTTCTCGACGATTGTCTCTCAGGATCCGGGTGGATTCACAGGGACTCGTATCGACGACGAGGGGATTATCGAGCAACCGCAGGAACTGGGTGAGCTATGGGGGAGTTTCCTATACAGTCGGGCTGAGTTATTCGGACAGGTATCGATGTCTGAATCGGAACGCGAGAAGGTACAAGACCGTATTCTAGAGGACCCGGAGCGATTTTTCGAGTCGGACTATTTCGAAGCGCAACTCGCAGAGATGCGGCGTCAGTACGCCGAGCACGACCTCCTAGATTATTTGGATGAAGAGGAGTGTCCTGTTTGTTTCACAAATCACAGGATAGTCGATAGCTTGCCAAACCAGCCGTTGACGAAGTCCGCTGTTGAGAAACTAGACGAGCAGCTTCCGTTTGTCCGGGGAACGTTCCCGAATCCGGACGAGGTGGTGGATGAAATTCCGACGAACATCACGGACGTGTTGGTGATCTCAACAGAGGATTCTACACGTATTCTACAGTTCTACGTTGACCACGGCTGGATTGTCGGTGAAGAACGAGAACATCCTGAAGAAGTGGAACCAGAAGAATTCGGCCGAGCAGCTTGGGAGAAGTATTCCGAGGACTTCCACAGGCAAATGCGGCAACGATTCGGCCGTTAGATGCGGCGTTATTGTCGACACTGTACATAGGTGATTTTGGAGCTGTTATGGTACGAAAACGTCCTCGAAGACTCCCTCAAACTCGCCCGGCCCAAGTGTCGGTGACGAGATCAGCCAAGAATCGTCCCCAGTCTTGCTGTCCTGGCGACGGCGTTGAACTTTGAGATACGGGGTTCCAGTGTCGTCATTCCATTTCATCCGGAACTGTTTGCGAAGACTGTCCTCGTGACCGACCTCAGCGATAACATCGTCACCGTGTGTCTCGAGCCAGCCACGAAGCGGTTCGAAGTCCGGCGCAGCAAAGGGATCGTCAACCTCAGATTTGATTTGCTCAATCATTGCCCGGAGTTCTGCCGGTGTGAATCGGACGGCTGGTGGGTTTCGGGTCTCATCTTTGAATTTGGATCGGAATTCGTAGCCGACTTCCGCTTTTGCATAGTCTTGAACTGGCTCGACGGTATTGCCATCCACGATATTGAGTTGGGTAATCCCGTTCCGCCAATCGCCTCGACCGAGTTCCCCGTACATGTCGGACTGCAACGAAGTCGCATCTGTTAAATAAAGATACCGGTAGAATAGGCCTATTCAGGTCACCTTCACGGGCTTGGTCGAGCCTGTGAGTTGTTTTTGTCCAGCGTACAGGAAGGTGATCTCGGATTATCGGAGTTAGTCAAAGCTCCGGAAACGATGGAGGGGCTTCCTCTGATTAACCAACACCCCCCGATCCGACCCGTTCTGTTGGTTATCGTCGCGATACGATCTACTCTCGTAATTGCTATAGTAATCTCTATAAAATATCCTATAGCTATTCCTCTATAGAACTCAGTGGGCTGTGGGTAGTGACGGTTTCCGACCGCTTGTCGCCGTCGTATTTTGTATCGCCCACGCCCAAAGTCTCAATTGGAGGGCACGAGATCATTCATCCACAAATGGACGAGACGACGGCTCGCGATCTTCTTTCTCTGATTGACCAACCACCGCAGCCCGGGTTACAAACGTTACAGGAGTCAGCCATCGACGATATCGAGTCGGTCCTGTCACAGGCAGGCTTCCCCGTTCAAGCAGAGGTTTGCAGGCGTCTCTCGTACACATTCTACTACGACTGGGAAACTGACGATCCGGATTACGTGTTGCTGGTCCAGGATCCGGGGAACCTCCACGAGCGACATCTCTCGGAGTTGCGGCCCCACAATCCGCTTGCAGGCGACTGTGCTGCCCGCGATCAGATTGGTGTCTACCGGGCGTTCGGACAGAGCTGGCTGACCGGTCGCAACGCCGATTTCACCGAACGATTCTTCGAGACGCTTGCGCACCACGATCTCATCTCGCTCCCTAATGGCTGGCACCAGTACGTCGCCTCTGGGCAGTTCTACCACGACTTCTACCTCGGAGACGTAGTGAAATACCGTGTCGACGGGTTTGGAACGAGCGAGGAACGTGTATCGTATCACGCACTGCTCGAGCGGGAACTCCAAGCGCTCGATCCCGAGGTGGTGTTCACCTTTGGTGGCAACGCGTGGCCGGCACTTCGCCGGCACACGTCACCGGAACCCGTTGTAGAGACGGATGCCGATCCAGCTAGTGTGATGGACATTCACGGCACGCTGCATCGGATCAGTGACCCCGTCGATACCTACGTGCTTCCCTTAGCGCATATGAGTGGGCAAGTCTGGTGGCGGTTCCCACCCGACGAATACATCGGCCGGCTCAGTACTGCACTCCAGGTCCTCCAGCAGCACAGATAGTATCCTTCCTGCTTCTGTGTCGATGCTTCCTCGTAATTTCTTGGAGTCACTGGAAACGATCTGCTCGGATGGTCGATGAAACGAAAGCTTCGGAAACAGTGGAGGGGGTAATCATTAACCAACAAGCTCTCCTTTCGATTCGGATTGTTGGTTAACACTCCGAATATGTCCACTGTCGAGCACGGGCTGTGAACGGGCCGACCTCTCAGGATATCGAGAGAATTGGCTGTAGTACTGTCGATCTTGTATTGAAACCCAGTCGGGCAATTTTGAGTGGGTTAAGCGTCCCGAATTCGCTGGAATCGGGATTTCTTTCGCCATCTCCCGGGAGAGCGCGGTCATCCAGCGAGGCGTTCTTGACACAGGGCCAGTCGTATTCCTCATTGGTACTCTCCGAATTCCCCCCGCTTACCCCGTGGTCGAGCAATTTTAGCGAAATAGTGGTGAACCGACAGCTCGTCGAGACATTTTCTACCGCCTCAAATTGGCCCGACGGGGTTCTTCTGCGATTTGAGACCGTTATTCCGGTTTGCATATCGCGGTTTTCGTCCAAAGAAAGAGGCGATATGCAATGTGCGAAGGCCGCCGGCTCTCTCAGGCCGAGGGGCCATCTCTGGGGTCCTGATCTCCGAAATGTATCAGTTTGAGAGCACAGTCTCGTCTCCTGGGTCACCGGGGCGATCGTCCTCCCAACTGCCTGGGGTATCGGGATCGGGTCCTCGACAGCTCTGTCTGTGAGTCCATCTCATGGGCCCCTGATGTTGATGACCGCGGCGCGCATCCTGTCGGATATGGACTGTCCTGCGTGCGGTGGCCCGGTCACGCTCGAGGTCGGGCCGGACCGACCGCCGTCGACGTCACTGTCCGACGCGGTTCTCGAAGCTGCTGAAGACGAGCGTCTCGACGTCGTCCGGACGTGCTGGGACTGTGGGTGGCAAGAGGAGCGCCGGCTCCGCGTGGAGGCAATCGAGACGACCGCCGGCGATGCAGACGCAATCGAGCGAGCCCGCCTTCTGGAAGAGATTACCGATGAACTCGAAGCCATCGAGGCTCTCGGGACGCTGGAGGACACGCTCGCAGAGATTCGTCGACAGCGACGGCTGGAGCTAGCGGCGGAAGACACGAACGAGGACGTGACGGAGTAAGTATGATGACCGACGCTGAGCCCCTCTATGACGTTCGTGAGCGCACCGGGAACCCCGAGCATCCATCGGTTGATGACGTCATCGACCTCGTCTTCGAGCGGGCGGAGAACCCACGAGTGGACCATCAAGACGCCCACCTGGACGAAGCGATGGCGACTGTCGTCGACAGATATGGTTCGGAGACTATTCGGACCGTTATCCATCGGATTCTCGTTGAGGAGTATCCGTTTCGAACTGCGACGGCGGACCTTGACGTCGACAACGTCGACTGCGTCCGAATCGGGACGGCGGCCGGCCAATTCCTTGCAGGGCTAAATGCGCGACAGGACGATTGAGATTGATTCCTGCCGCAGCGTCCGGGGGATGCTTCTGACAGTGCCGACGGGAGCGGTGGTTGTTAGCAAATCCTGTAGTGATTCCTATAGCCCCGAATACGGCCATTCACCGCGATATACCCTGTCTTCGTCCTACAGCAGGTATGGGACATAGGGACCGAAGGCGATGAGCAGCCCACTTAGTACGTGGGGCCACTCGTTCGACAGTTTCCAATTCTCGATCAGCAGATGCAGGTACCACATACCGACCACGAGCAGGAGGCCGGTCGTCTGGACAACGACGAACGGGAAGGGCTCCACTAGCTGGGGAATGACGACGTCAATCAGGAGGCCAGCGCCGACACCGACGCTGAGAATGATCAGGAGTGCCCGTTCCTTGCTTTGGAGTGTCTGCCGGCTTCGAAACGAGATGTCGCTCGTACTGTAGGCGAAGTGCGTAATCATCCCGGCGGCAACCCCCTTCAGTGCCATCACCAGCAACTGTCGTAGCTGCGTGAATCCGTCAAGCGACGCCAGAAGTTGGTCCAGGGCCCGGACATCGACGAGCGCAACGATGACGACGATGGAGCCAATCCCGAGCGGCCAGACGTGTTCGGGGTCAATGTACTCACTGTCCGCAGCCCACGACATAATCGCATCATACAGGCCAGACATTCGGGTGCCGATAGCCAGCCCGCAATTGTAAAGCATCATCGTCGAAAGCCCTCGGCCGCTCGACGCCCCGCGACCCACGCTGCGCGCCTCGTCGGAATCGGTGCTTGCGGGGTCGAGCGACGGTCGAGGCGGTCTCGCCCTTTCTGAGTCCGCCAGGTAGTGGCCTGGTTCTCCATCGACGATATCGGCTGTCCGGTGTGTCTCGAACGGCTCGCGCCGCTCGCGCCGCTCGCCGCTGCCGCCCTCCGCGTCGCTCGCGACCGACCATTCCGGGCATGCGGGCGCTCTCCGCACCGCCCGCGCCCGTTCCGGGCTAAAGTGAATGTGCCCTCGACGCCAGCGGGAAAGCGCGGGGGGTTGCGCGGCGTGGCTGCTCACCCCCCACGCTTTCTCCGCTGGTCGCTCGCTCTGGGCGGGTCGCTGGAAGACTCACTCCGTTCGTCTTCCAAGCCCTGCCTCGCTGCGCTCGGCAGGACGGCGCGCGGTGCTGGATGGGGCCACCACATGCAGGCGCGCTCTCGCTCGCGCCCGGGAGGGCGCTCGCGAAGGCGCGAGCGAGAGCGCGCAGATGGTTCTGTCGGTCGTTGTCGTCGGAAAACCGCGATGTGGTAGCATCGCGGTGTCGGCGCGTGAGCGCCTTCGTCGGAAATCACCTTGTGAGTGATTCCAATGTCTAGTACCAACTCGAGTCGCAAGGTCGTTACGGTGGATGAACAGGCATTCGAGAAAGCGGGCGGTCAGGCGGTCGATGAAGACGGCTTCCCGGTTGTCGACGAGACGGCGGAGTTCGAGGCGACAGTTGAGCAGGAAATACAGGCGAAGGTGGATGCCAACCACCCGGACGGAATCGCAGACACGAGCGAGAACCGGATTCACGGTGTCACTCTCGAACAGGAGGAGCGCATTCGGGCGCGGGAAGCCGAACTGGAGCGTATCAGTGCCCAGGCCGAACTGGGAACGCAGGAGGGTAGGGAAAAGCGGTCGCGAACGATGGCCGTGAAGTGAAGTGCGAATCGGCGTGCAGAGTTTCAGAAACGGGCTGCGAGTGCGAATCCGATGATGGCAGACCCGGAGCGGGCGGATCCCCGAGCGGGGCTCGACCAAGACGAGTTGGCAGCGGTGAACAAACACGCGAAGCGCTTAGCGGCGCAGTTGGACGGCTGGTCGCGAGCAATGATCGGGCGACGATTGGGCGAAGCCGTGGCCAGTGGGAAGAGCCTGATGGCGGCAGTTGTCGGGACGTTCGAAGCGTTGCAGACGGCGCCTGGGCGGATCGTTCCAATCGAGAAACTTGAAGACGTCGACCGCAAGGAAGTGAGCATCGAAGGGCGTGTCGAAACGTTATGGGATCCCTCGCATCCGAGTATCGCCCAAGTGGGGCTCATCGCGGACGACAGTGGAAAAACGCGCGTGACGATCTGGGAGGCATCGGACGCACCGTGGATTAAGGAAGGGGAGCGGATTCGCATTCACAAGGCGGCTCGGAACTGGTACGAGGGGCGTGTCTCCCTAGCCGTGACCGGGTGGACGACAATCCACTTCCCAGAGCGCGGTCGGTGGTGGGAATAGCCAGTCGCCGCAGCCTTCTTTTTTGCTACGTGCCGGACCGACCCAGACCCCGCCGCCCCACCCTCCGCTCCGTGCTCGCTCCTACGTCGCTGCGCGCGCAGCCACAACCTCAAGAACTTCTCTGTTATTCTGTTGGAGACCGGAGAATCAGTGTGCAACTCGAGAGTGTCTACCTATTCCTTGAAGGATTCGTCAACTCACGATTCGACGTGCTTCGAAGAAGTGATCGAGAGCCGTATCAGTTACAGTCTGTCTCTGTTGTTCAGGGACAGACTCATCACAGACACTGAGGAGTTTCGATACGCCTTCACGACGAAGGCTCAACACTGCCGCATATTGTTCAAGCGAGAACCCGGCGTTGTACAACCGGTAGGAGAATTCCGTTCGTGGAATCCCTGTAGATAGTGACTCACGGGCTTCAGTTAATGTAGAGCGTGCTGCGTCAAATTGGGACTGTTCGTGGGCTCGTATGCCTGCTTCGATTGTTGTCGACGTATCAAGATAGGCAGCCAATCCTGTCGAAACGAGACTCGCTCCAATGACGATCCCCCATACCGACTGAGTCTTCTGTTTCGGGTCGTTGCTTCTGGAGTCTTCGGAGTGGGTGTAGTAGGTCGGGTAGGCATTACTCGAGAGTGTGGTCGGAATGTGGCCCGCAGAGATCGGGTGAGACGAGTCCCGATGAGCGTATCTCCAGGTTACGTGTCGCTCCTCATACCTTCAGGGGTTAGATAAAAAACTTCTTTATCAGATGGGAGTTTGATAGTAAATAAGACATGTACATTCATTCTGAGCAACTCCATCTGCAAAGCAGGACTCAAGCGCAAATCAGTATCGAGGATGAGAGCAGTTTTCTCTCTCTGTTCGACTAATGACCGCCTCCACGATAGTCCTCGATTCATCGGTAGTGTTGCTGGTCGGGGCAAGTGACTGGATCATACAACTCGACGAGACGCTCCAGACACGGACTGATGCGACTGTAAACCGGGTTCAAACGAAGGCAAAGGCAATCGATGTCGTCCGGAACCAAGATACGGATTGTCTCATCACCGAATACGCGCTGGAAGAGACAGTTGGACTCGAACTGCTTAGAGAGATCCGTAACGAGACTACGACGCTTCCAGTACTACTAGGTACTTCGGACGGGAGCGAAGCAATCGCTAGCGAGGCTATCGAGGCTGGTGTCACTGATTACATCGCGCTCACGGAGTCAGTCGAACAGATGACCGACGAACTCATTAAACGAACTGAGCGAGCCGTCCGGTCCGCACAGCGCTCAACCACGCAACGGGAGCGTGCCAGACAATTCGACGCAATATTCAATGATTCACGGACTGCGACGTGGGTACTTGACCCGGACGGTTCACTCGCCCGGGTGAACGAAACAGCACGAGAGATGATCGATACAGACATCGAAGCAATTGTCGGTAACCCCTTCTGGACGCTTCCGTGGTGGTCACAAACTGATGCAGCGAACGCCGACATCCAACAGATTGTGGAGAATGCACGGGATGGAGAGTTCGATAATGTGGTCGTCAAACAGCCGCCACACGTTGAGGATCCACGTGTTATCGACCTCTCCGTGCGTCCAGTTGAGAACGAACGCGGGGAGCTCGTCTCGATCGTCGTTGAAGGCGTCGATATAACCGATCGTGTCGCCCTCGAACGCGATCTCCGTAAATCAGAGGAACTTCATCGAATCACCCTTAACAATATGACCGATACCGTCCTCATCACAGACGAGGACGGTGAGTACACGTACGTCTGTCCGAACGTCCACTTCATATTCGGCTACACGGCTGACGAAATTCACGATCAAGGGACGATCGACGACCTTCTGGGAGAGGATCTCTTCGACCGTGACGAACTCGCGGAAGACGGTGTGCTCAAGAACATTGAAACTACGGCAACGGACAAGGCTGGTCGCGAACACACGCTTTTGGTTAACGTTCGCGAAGTCTCGATTCAGGACGGGAAACACCTCTTCAGCTGCCGGGATATCACGAAACGCAAACAACGCGAGGAAGCGCTCGCCACCCTCCAGGAGACCGCCCGAGACTTCCTATACGCCGAAACGCACCGAGAAATCGCCCAGCACGTCGTCGACGACACACCGGGTGTCCTCAATCTGGATGCGAGTGCAGTCTATCTCTTCGATGCCGATGCCAACGAACTTCGGCCCGCAGGACACTCCGCGACGATGAAAGAGCTCAACGGACCGCTTCCCGCCGTTCGCGCCGACGGCGAAACGCTTCCGAGTTATAGTTTCGTTGAGGACGAGGCGCTATTTTTCGACGATGTTCACGAAGCAGACCGACTCGAAAACCGAGCGACTGATCTTCGTAGTGCAGCCTACATTCCCCTCGGCAGCCACGGTGTGTTCGTCGCTGGCTCAGACCACGTTGGCGACTTCGACAACGTGACTCGGGAACTAGCAGATCTTCTCGCCGCAACCGCCGAGGCAGCCCTCGACCGCGTCACACGAGAGTCTCAACTCCGCGAACAGGACCGAACACTCCAACGGAAAAACGAACAGCTCACCGCTCTAAACCGCATAAATGAGACGATTCGAGAGATCGATCAGGCGATCGTGCAAGCCGAAACACAAGAGGAGATTGATCATACGGTCTGTGAGCTATTGACCGCCGATGATCGATTCAGATTCGCTTGGATAGGTACGGTTAACCCGGCGACCGACACCATTGAGCTACGGGCCTGGGCAGGCTTCGAACAGGGCTATCTGGATAGCCAATCGTTTGCAGTCAACGGGGCAAATGGAGAGCCAGCCGCACAAACCGCGACCACTGGCGACGTGACGATGGTAACAAACGTCGCTGCCGGTCTCCGTGACGACCAGTGGCGTAAAGACGCACTCGCTCGCGACTACCTCTCTGTACTGAGCATTCCCCTCATATACAATGACCTCACACACGGGGTACTGACGGTCTACGCACCGACTCGGGACGCGTTCGACGACACGACGAACGCCGTTCTAGCCGAACTCGGCGAAACCATCGCCTCTGCCCTCAGTGCGATCGAACGAAAGAATGCACTCCTCACGACATCGATGACGCGTGTCGAGTTCGCAATCGATGATCCGACATTCGTCCTCTCACGGCTCGCGCAGGACGCAGGGTGCACTCTCTCGTACCAGGGTGGAGTCCAGCAATCTACGGAAGGAAGTTACGTGTTCGTCACCGTCGAAGGCGTATCTCTAGAGGACGTCGTAGAAGCCGCCTCGCAGCTTGTTGCTATCGATGAGGTCCAGACGATCAGTGCCGAGGATGTGGGCGGCGTTCTGCGACTCCGGCTCACGCAGCCGTTTCTCGCCTTGGAGCTGGCCGATCATGGTGCTGTGTTCCGCGAAGCCACCGCTGATCCGACCACGACGACGCTCGTTATCGATATCCCAGACAGTATCGACGTCCGGACGATCTCACAGCTCGTCCGCGAGACAGTCTCCACTGTTGAACTCCGCGCCAAACAGACGCTCGATCAGACGGCGACACACGACCTCTATACGAGATTCCTCGACAAGCTAACCGAGCGACAGCTTGAGGTGATTCAAACCGCATACTACAGCGGGTACTTCGAGTCACCACGCGAGAGCACCGGTGAAGACGTTGCAGCAACATTGGGGATTTCTCCACCGGCCTTCTATACGCACGCTCGGACCGTCCAGCGCAAACTGTTCGCGACGCTCTTCGAAGAGAACAGTCATCCCATCGCTGCTTCCACTAAAACAGCTAGATAACAAACAGCGAATTTTCGAGAGCGTTCGGTGATCAACACCCAAATATTCCCGTATACACTTATTATTCGTATCCAGAGTGCCCGGTCTGCATGCTGGCACTCGTGAACTCACAATGAAAGATATCGCCCCTGAACCAGACAAAGAAGACATATACGAGTGCTTCGAGTGTGGAAAGGTCATTATCGCAGAAACCAGCCCCGGCCAATGTCCCGACTGTAGTGGGCCGATACGAAACCGAGGTATACCGCTCGAATAACTGTGGCGTCGAAATCCGAGAGTACTTGCGACGAGTCAGGCGACGAGGTAGCCGGTTCCGCTAAAACCCACTACACAGGACAATTTGTACACTCTAATCTATGCTGGCTCTGCCAGCCTCGAGTATGAGATCGGCAGTCCTAGTACAACTGAGTGAGATTGGTGTCACAAGCGGCTACGGACTGGTAGTGTTTTTCCTGATTGGCCTCTTCGGCGGTGCACACTGTATTGGAATGTGCGGTCCGCTCGTTACAACCTACGCCGAGAGAATGGAAACCGATGACCGCTGGTCGGGCGCACTCACCCTCTATGAAGTGCGTCAGCACACGCTGTTCAACCTCGGCCGGACGATGAGCTACGCTCTTATCGGAGCTGTCTTCGGGACTGCCGGCGCGCTGCTCTACGGAACCATCGGGCTCGCCGGAATTCTCGGGCCAGTCCAGGGTATCGTCGGCATCTGCATCGGCGTGGCAATCCTCGGTATGGGATTTACACGGTTAGCCGGCTATCAACAAGGAGCCGTTGAAGGTGTGATTGCCGGTACTGGCATCGGATCCGTATTCGCGCGAACCTACACAGTCATCTCAACGCGGATCGACCGCTGGGTCAACGGCGTCGGTATCGTTGGTCTCGGCGCGCTTCATGGACTGTTGCCGTGTATGCTTCTCTATCCCGCATTCCTGTACGCATTCGCACAGGGCTCGCCTGTATATGGCCTCCTCTCGCTCGGCGCGCTCGGGCTTGGGACGATCCCCAGCGTGTTCCTCTACGGAACGGTAATCCAGTCCGTGAGCGCCCGCCAGCGACAGGTGGTCCACTATGGAATCGGTGTGTTGTTCATCGGGCTCGGATACGTCCTGTTAGCGATGGGACTCATGCGGTTTGGCGTCATGCTCCCGTTGCCCGACATTCCGTACTATCAACCGATCGCCGAATCGGAGGCGGTTGCGTAACATGTCCACCTGCACACTCTGTGAGCTCCCTGTCGAAGACCCAATCACCGACGAGAACACCGACAGCAAATTCTGCTGTCGGGGCTGTCTAGAGGTTGCACGCTTGGTTGACAACGGTGAGGATGTCGACCTCTCGATTGCGGCCGTCCGTGACCGTGTCGAGGCCGGGGATTCTCAATCCGATGTCCCTGAGGATGCCGAAACGGCGTATCTCTCGATCGACGGCATGCACTGTCAGACCTGCGAAGGCTTCATCGAACTCCTTGCTGAGGAAGAGGAGGGCGTTCATGAGGCGCGTGCGAGCTACGCGACTGAAATGGCGCAGGTGGTGTACGATCCAGACCGTATCGATCGCAACACGATCGCCGCTGCACTAAGTCGACTGGGCTATCAGGCCCACGGTCCCGACGAGGAAAACGACTCGCTGCGCTCGCGCGTCGAGTTCGGCAAATACCGTGCGGTGCTCGCGGCGTTACTGATGATGCCTGTGTTGATTCTCTACGTCCTATTCATCTATCCAGTGTATCTCGGCATCTATCCTGAGAGCTTCCTCTACGGGAGTACCGTTGAGGCGATGGTGTTCGGGCCGCTAGCGGTCTGGAGCACGCTCATTGTCATCGGGCTTGGATACCCGATCTTCCGCGGTGCCTACGTGAGCTTAAAAGTCGGTCGCCCGAATATGGACGTATTGATCGCCATCGCGGTGCTCGCCGCGTATCTCTACTCGATGGCCACCTATCTCACGGGCGGGCGCGACCCGTACTTCGACGTCGCAGTGATGGTGCTCGCGATCGTCACTATCGGCAACCATCTCGAGTCACAAGTCAAACGTGCTGCGCTCGGCAATCGCGCTGACCTCACTGATTCACGCGTTGATGAGGCCCGCCGGCTCGACAACGGCAGCGAGGCCACCGAAACCATCGAAATAGAAGAGTGTGAGCCCGGCGATCGGCTGTTAGTCAAACCTGGCGAACGGATCCCAGTCGACGGCCAGATCGTCGACGGGACTGCCGCGATCGACGAAGCGCTCGTCACAGGCGAATCGCTCCCGCAACGCAAATCCGTCGGGGACAGCGTACTCGGGGGATCGATTCTCACTGACAGCGCGATTGTCGTCGAAGTTGGCCCAGATGCCACCAGCACGATGGATCGTCTCGTCGAACTCCTCTGGAACGTCAAGAGTTCGGCAACGGGCGTCCAGCGTATTGTCAACCGCTTTGCAGTGCTGTTCGTCCCGCTCGTACTCGGACTCGCCGCGCTGACTGCCGCTGGCTGGTTCGCCCTTGGCAACGACTTGAATACAGCCATACTAGTCGGTGTCTCCGTGTTAGTGGTCTCGTGTCCGTGCTCGCTCGGGATCGCGACCCCGCTTGCCCTCGCGGCGGCCACTCGCGATGCCACCGACAATCGGATGCTCGTTCTCAACGAGACGGTACTCGAACGGATCGACGACTCCTCAATCGTCGTATTCGACAAGACAGGGACACTCACAACGGGGGAAATGAAACTCGCAGACGTCGTTGGCGACACCCCCGACGAAGTGCTTGCAATGGCGGCTGCCGTTGAGCGCCGATCGAGCCACCCTATCGCCGCTGCGATCGACGACGCCGCCCCGCCAACCACACGCTCGGTATCGAGCTTCGAGCGTTCCGACCGTACCGTATCGGCGCTCGTCGACGATACCCGCGTGATAGTTGGCCATCCCGACTCCTTCACCGACGACGAGTGGACGATCTCTGCGGATATCGAGGCCGCCGTCACGGACGCCTACGAGTCGGGCACGCATCCCACGGCGGTCGCATGGGAAGGCGTCGTCCACGGGATCGTCACGGTCCGAGATACGCCCCGTGAGAACTGGGACCGCGTGGTTTCCGATCTCGCGGATGGGGGTCGAGAAATCGTCGTACTGACCGGCGACGACGAGCGGATGACCGAGACGTTCGCGAACCATCCAGCGATCGATCACGTATTTGCAGGTGTGCGCCCCGAGTCCAAGGAAGCAATCGTCCAGGGACTCCGCGAGCGCGGAACAACAACGATGATCGGTGATGGGACGAACGACGCGCCCGCACTCGCCAGCGCAGACCTCGGGATTGCGGTCTCAAGCGGCACCGAACTTGCGATTGAGGCGGCCGATGCGGTGGTGCTGGACGACCGTCTCGGCGCTGTTCCCGAACTCTTCGGACTGGCGAGTGACACTCGGAGCCGAATCAAACAGAACCTCCTCTGGGCGGCTGGCTACAACGCGATCGCACTCCCACTGGCAATAGTTGGCGTAATCACGCCGTTGATCGCCGCCGTTATGATGGCTATCAGCAGTCTCATTGTCGTCTTCAACTCGAAGCGCCGCCTGCTCCCGGCGAACGGAGATCAGGTGGCTGCGACCGCCTCCAGAGAAGGCAACGATCAACTTGGATCTCCCGCTCACTCGGAGTAAACGGTCGACCGCCAAGTATCAGCAGATCACGCTCACTCGCTGAAAGCACCCGCCACGAGCAGTGGGAAGACGAGCGTCGCCTCTGCTTCGACCTGCGTGTAATTCGTCTGCTCATCGTCTTTGATTTTCCCCCATGATACTGCCTCGTTCGGGGGCGCTCCAGAGAGTGAGCCATCCCCTTCCATACCAGTCGAGATGTAGACGACATAATCCGCCCCGCCGCGGAACAGATTCGTCATGATCGCATGGTGTTTCGGGACGCCCCCTCCGACTGCGATCAGACCCGTCGTGTCGGCGAGCATCCCGTCCTCGATGAGCGAGTCGTAGTCGTCGAGAATCTCGATGCCAACCTCCGAATCGTATCCTTGTCGGTAATAATAGAGGAAGTTCCCAACCTCGGCGTCTGTCAGTGCCGGACAGTACACGGGAACGTCGTGGTCCGCTGCTTGTTTCAGAACTGAATCCGGATCGTCGAGTGTCTCCCCTAACTCGCGGGCAAACGCCGTCGGCGTCCGAACCTTTTCCTCGGCAAAGAACTCCTCGAAGAAGTCGTACAGGTACTCTTCCAACCAGACGTATCGGTCGGAAGGAACAAAGAGATTCCCAAGACGGTTGATTCCTTGTTCCCGGAGCGCGGCCTCGTCCACATCCCACTCTCCCATTTTGAACGGCTTCGCCGTTTTGATAACATCCTCCGCCAGCGATCCCGCGGTCGTGATAAGCACGTCGACGTACCCTTCACGAACGAGGTAGGCGACGACTTCACGCAATCCCGACGAGATGATATTCGACGTGCATGTGAGATAGATCGTGGCATCGGCGTCTTGCATTTGCTCGGCGATGTCGATGGCCTCTGCGAGTTGCGTCGCCTGAAAGCCCGTCGTTGCATACGCTTCCAGCATCTCCTGAAAATCGAATTCGCCACTGAAGTCGTAGCCCTGCACGTCTGGCGTGGCCAACTCTTCATCACTTCCCGGAACAACGTGGTCGTGAGACTCGTCGTCCATACCGGCAATTAGCAGGATGCCGGTTTGAATCGTTCGAGACTGGTCGCCGATTCTCGATACACACAAGTCCAGCATCGGCTAACTGTTCAATATGTCCCAGCCGACGGTGGCTGTTCTCCGACCCGACGACAGCCGTATCGTTGAGGCGGTCGAGTATCTCCAGTCACTCGATGTATCCCCGATTCCAGATCCGATGCTGGCAATCACACCGACCGGTCAGGTTCCCCAACATGCGGATTACTGTATCTTCACAAGCGAGACCGGTGTCGATCTAGCTGCGACAGCGGGATGGAAACAACGAGGAGCCACTGTTTGTGCTGTCGGGGATCAGACTGCAACCGCATTATGCAATCGGGGCTATTCAGTCGATATCGTTCCATCGACGTTCACTTCCACAGGACTCGTCGACGAGTTATTTACTGATGTCGAGGGCCAAACCGTTGAACTTGCTCGAAGTGCACACGGCAGCGAAGTACTTGTTGAAGGACTGGAAGCAGCTGGTGCAATTGTCAGCGAAACAGCCTTATATCGCTTGGAACGACCGGAGACTGCGGGACAGTCGGTCTCACTTGCGGTAGACGGTAAGCTGGACGGTATACTGTTCACCTCGCCAAAGACGGTAGAGCACTTCGTTCAAATTGCGACTGAACGTGACGCTGTCGCTGCACTCCAACGCGAGCTAGAGGAGACGATTGTTGGAGCGATAGGAGCACCAACAAAACGTGCTGTCGACAAGCATGGGATCGCTGTCGATGTTATGCCGGATACAGTGGGTTTCACACAGCTTGCCGAGGTCACCGTACGTCGAATTCTGGATACCCACCAATGAACACATTCCATCTCCAATCTGTTAGCTGACTTTGAGTGTTCACTGACGTCTCACCGTAAACCACGTTACGCCGATCAAGAAGGCAGCGGCACCAGACACTAACAGGGTTTGACGATAGCCGAACAGTGCTGCAGCCCCGACACTAAGCGGCGGGCCGACTGTCGTGCCAAGTCGGAGTACACTAGTTCGCACACTCATGATGCTTCCGCGAAATTCCTCTGGTGCTCGTTCGTTGAGTGCAGTATCCGTAATCGGTTCAGCGAGTCCCTGGCCAAGACCGAACAGTAAGAGTGCGACAGCAACCACGTGGATGGAGTCCGCGGCGGCGACGATGACGAGTCCGGCCCCGTAACTCATGAATCCCAGTGCGATCGATTGAAAACTGGTAAGCGACCGAAGCACGCGATCACCCTGCATGGCTGTCGCTCCCATCGTAACCGCGGGTAATCCCACGAGAAGGCCGATACCCGCTGAAGAGAGCTGATATTCGTTGGCGAGCAGGAACGGAACGGCAGTGAGTTGCGCGCCATAGAGGATGACGAAGATACCGAAGATTGCGAGATAGAGCACGACGAAGGGGGTCATCGATGTGGGCCCGGTGAGGAATGCACGGATGCTCGAATTCCCACCGTTCTCCTCACGTTGTGGCTCCTCAAGCAGAGTTATACCGGGAACAGCGACGAGTAACGCGAGGAAGAAACACGCGAAGGGAGCCGACCAAGCGACTGTCGCGAGCGCACCGCCGAGTAACGGATAGCCAGCAGCACCCACCGCGAGAATCGCCGCGTTGGTCCCAATCAGCACTCGTCGTTGTTCACCGGAATAGAGGTCGCCGAGGAGTGTGACCGTGAGCATCGCAATCGCACTACTCGCCGCCCCTTGGATGGCTCGCAGGACCAAGATCAGGGTGAAATCGGAAATGAAGATGATGCCGCCGCCACTGAGTCCGAAGATGACGAGCGCCGGGATCAAAATCGGTTTCCGACCGATGCGGTCGGTTAGCAGTCCAATCGGGAGAGTGAGAAAGATTCCGGGGAGCGTGAACGCCGACAGCAAGAGGCTGGCCTGTGCCTCCGAAATGTTCCACGCCTCCTGTACCGCTGGGAGTACTGGGCTGATGAGTGAGACACCCATGACAGCGACGAGCGTACTCGCGAAAATCACGGCTGCTGCTGGTGAGTTCCGGAGTTTCCGTATCCATTCCATCCGTTCTATTACTCTCTCGGTAAGTGCATCCCGTAAGTCATCCGCTACAGGGCGATGGTCACGTTGATCGGTGTTGGAGGATTAGTTCTAATATTATTGTCACAAAAATTGAAGTGGTAGATCCTCTCGATATTGGCTGTAGATCCCAATTCAATGTATGACACGTCGAATCACGCTACGCTGAGAACCAGTTTCCCTCGTACGTGTTCTGTCTCACCTACTTCGTGTGCCTGAGCTGCATTTTCGAGTGGGAATTCGGCACTGATCGTGGGGCGTACTTCCCCGGCGTCAATCAGTTCGCTAATGGTGGTTAGCAGCGACGGGGAATTCGACCGCCCACTTACCACCTGTACATCGATGTCGTGGTTGTTGGTGAGCGCTCCCGATGGTTGTCCAACGACTGAAACGAGCACCCCATTTTCCTTGAGCACGTCGACTGAGCGTGCTGGGACTTCACCCCCGACTGTATCTACCACGATATCGACCTCGTCAATCACTGACTCGAAGCGCTCCTCGCGGTAGTTCACGAACTCGTCGACGCCTAACTCCCGGAGATAGTCTTCGCTGTATCCCGATGCCGTGACGATTACGTCGGCCCCCTTCCATTTCGCCAGCTGAACGGCCATGTGTCCGACACCACCGGCTGCGCCGTGGATGAGAACTCGCTGGTCGGCCGTGCAATCAGCATACTCGAACAACGCTTGCCAGGCGGTCTGCGTGACGACCGGCACGCCAGCTGCCCCCTCGTGATCGAGAGATTTTGGCTTCGGGGCAAGTTGTTCGGCAGGTGTAGTCGAATACTCCGCATAGGAGCCTAACTCCGGGAACCCATTGACACCGAACACTGCATCGCCCGACTCAAATTCGGTAACTGACGCGCCAACCTCCTCAACGACGCCTGAAACATCCATCCCGAGAATAATGGGGAACGGATTCTCGGGCAGCATCGACACCATCTGCATTCCCTGACGAATCCGCCAATCGACTGGGTTGACACCCGCTGCGTGAACCCGAACGAGAACGTCATCATCAACCGGATCCGGGCGGGGCGCATCCTCGTATCTGAGGACATCCGGTGAGCCGAACTCGTGCATGCGAACAGCCTTCATTCTATCCGTCACTTAGAATCATTCCTCGGTAGGTAAGTCCGCGTTGCAGACTCTTAACCACTCTACATCTGGAATACTGGAGGTCAGAGGGGAGGCTGGCAGCGGGGTGAAAAATCACCGTCATCACCTCCCGAAGGATAGACCAACCGACAGGGACCGTCACAGGCCAAACGAAGCCTGAGTCGCCGTTCCAACCAAGTACTTCACCCAGAGAGACTACCATACAGCTATGGCAACTCCCAATTTCGACGATTTTGATCACGACGCACATATGCGCGAGACCTTCGAGCTAGCGCGCGAGGCTACCGTTCGTGGCGACAAACCGTTTGGCTCCGTGCTCGTCCGCGACGATACTGTCATCATGAACGATTCGAACCGCGAGATTACGGAGGATGATATCCGACGCCATCCCGAACTCCATCTCGCGTACCGTGCGTGCCGAGAGTACGACGCTGATGAGCGCGCTGCAATGGTCATGTATACGAGCACCGAGCCGTGTCCGATGTGTGCTGGTGGGATGGCGACAGCTGGGTTCGGCCGCGTCGTCTACAGTGTCGGGAGTGATGAAATCGCGGCGTTCACCGGGAGCGAGCCAACAGTTCGGTGCGCGGAAATTCTGGATGGCGTCAGCGATGTGGTCGGACCACTGTTGAACGAAGAAGGTCGCCAGGTCCACCAGGAGTACGGCTGGTAACCGCCGGACTCCGTTCGGTGAGTCGTCGTTAATGGCCTCCAGAGACGAAGTGGAGGCCAACGATCCCGAAGACGATCACGGAGATGAAGAGGAGACGGGCACTCGTCGCCGGTTCGTCGAATAAGACGATGCCGAGCGTGGCAGTGCCAACTGCGCCGATCCCCGTCCAGACAGCATACGCGGTTCCGATCGGCAGGTTTTGTATCGCTTTCGCGAGTAACACCATGCTGATGATGAGCGCGATGACTGTACCCGCTGTCGGGATTGGTTCTGAGAGGCCGTCAGAATACTCTAAGCCAATTGCCCAAGCGATCTCGAACAGGCCAGCTACAAAGAGCAAGATCCACGACATTCCCCTAGCTCTTGCTCACAAATCGGACTATAGCTTTCGATATCGACAAACAGCCGTTGATTCGATACCTGTTGGACGTGCAGTTTCTATTTGGACCGTACTCCGGCAGTAATGCGTCAATCCGCTAACCGAATCGATGTCGGTCGTCCTACCCGCTGGACAGTCTCGACAGCATAGCCCAGCCATATTCTCGCTCTGCGAACGATCACAAAACCCCCCAGCGGGCAGGGGCCATAGACATCCACCGGGAGGTTGACTACGCTGGGCGCCGAACGGCAAAGACAGAGATCGTGACCACCTCTGACCTCCTCGAGGACACGTACGTCGCAGCGCTACAGCATGATCTCGTAGACATCTCCCCGGAGGCTACGCTCGTGGGTGTGGTACGACGGCCTACTGGCTGGTTCAGAACGACGATCGACGAGAACTACCCGGCACTCGGTCCACCGCCAGACCTCCTGGACGAGTTCAAACAGCGCCACGAGGATTTCAAAATGCAGGGGATGTGTGACGAAGGCGCCCATAATGCTGCCTGGGACGAGGTCGGATTCGAGGACCGGTACCGAACACATCTCACCGAAGCACCGGATGCTCAGGAGGCAGTTGCTGAGCTCACGGATCGGCTTCGTGACGACGAACACCTTGTCTTCGTCTGTTTCGAGAACACCGACAAGAAACGCTGTCACCGGACGCTGCTCAAGGAGCATATCACTGAACAGCTATAGTGGAAGTCTATCGTGTGCCTCTGTTCGATCTATGCGATCCGCGTAATCCCAAGCCACTCGGCTACACGATCCGATTGACGAGTTCCTCGCCGGCGTCGATGTGGGCGATGTTCTCCCGGACGAGATCCGCGACGTTCCGATAGTAGTCCTCAGTGAATCCTGCGCAGTGGGGAGTGATGAGAACCTCCTCGAACTCCCAAAGGGGGGACTCCTCGGGCAGCGGTTCCGCCTCGAAGACGTCGAGTGCAGCCCCACCGAGCGCCCCAGCTTCGAGGGCGTCGACGAGAGCCGCCTGGTCGACGACAGGGCCACGCGCGACGTTGATCAGAATCGCATCGTCACGCATCGCGGCGAATTCCTCGGTGGACATGAGATGGCGAGTCTCGTCGACGAGCGGTATCGCGAGCACGACAAACTTCGCATCCCGGATCGCCGTATGGAGGTCGTCCGGTGTGTAGACTGTTCGAACCCCGTCGAGCAAGTCACCCGAGCGACGGACGCCGACGACGTCGAGTCCGAGCGCGGTCGCCCGGTCCACGATTCCCCGTCCGAGCGTCCCTAACCCGACGATGCAACATCGCTCGTCTGCCAGCGTATAGGCGTCGTCCCATGCGGGAGGCGACCACTCCCGCTGAGTCTGCGATTTCACGGCTGGCAGCAGTCGACGTGCGAACGAAAGCATGTATCCCGCGACGGTCTCGCCGACCGCCGGACCGTGGATGCCGCTGCTGTTCGTGAGGAGCACTCCGTGCTCGCGCAATTCCTCGAAAGAAAATCGGTCGACACCAGCCTGAATCGAGTGTATCCAGTCGACCCCCTCGAGGTAGCTCTCGTGATAGGCCATCGTGACGACACCGTCGTACGGTTCGAGCGAGTCGGCACCAGCATCGAGGATCGCTACGTCGACGATGTCCGTGAGGGCATCCCGCAGCTGTTCGGGGGGGAAGACGGTCGAGACGGACTCATCGACTGCGATACTCGAGACTTCCATACTCATCGTGTTCGGTCGAACGGGTATTCAAGGGTCCGAAGCGTCCCGGACCAGGACGGGTACTACAGCCCAGTTCAGAGTCGTGACGGTCTCTGTCTCTGCCTATTAGCGAGATTCATCAATACGTGTCTTCAGCCTCTATCGAGGCATTGACTATCGAATAGGGGGTTTCTCAAAGTACTCGAGGTAACAGCAGGCCCAACTCAGGCAGCACTACATCTCCGCCGGAATGCTTGGAATGGATTCGCATCTCCTGGAAGAATGTCGCCGATGAGATGATTGGTCACGGATTCGTCGATGCACGCGTCTCGCGGACGAACTGGATCACAGCGGCGAGGAGGACGAGGCAGATGACGATCATCGCGCCCTGTGAAACGGTCGCGATAACGGAGTCGACTGCCTCGCCGGTCAGCAACGCAAGAATCGCTGGAATCCCCCGCATCGACCCCAGCACGCCGAGCACCGCCAGGACACCAATCCCGTAGGCAGCCAGCCGTTGCCGAGCCGGCTGCTGGCGACCCACGACGCCCAAGATAGCGATGACAACCCCGAAGATGGCAGGAATGAGCGCCGTAATACTCGCAAAGTCAGAAAGCACGTAGGCACCGACACCCAAGACGACGAGTACGATTCCGAGCACGATGCCCAGCATGAACGTGGACGGACCGGAATTCGCCATATACGAACTCCTGTGGGGGAGAGGCGTATAGGTTTCCACTCGTACCATCCCGCTTCACGACTCGCCGCTGTTTCGGGACGGACGTCAGCGGCAGTTCACAGATCCTCGTTGTCGACCGTCGGAGAGGGGATTCAGTTGGTGCCGGAGTTAATCGGCTGGAGCGATCGACGCGGATTGTCCGGCCTCTTGTGCGGATTCGACGGAATAAATCAGGCTCCCTGCGAACAGAACGACACTCCCGATGACGAATAGGGTACTGACCGGGGAGGCGGAGTCGACAAACACCCAGTACAGCGGCGCGGCAATCGATGGCCCCGCCGCCAGTACCGCGATTTTAGCGACGAGTGGCCCACAGCAGCCACAGGTACACGACCCCACAATCGCAGCACTTCCCGCAGTGCCCTCCGTCAGCCCGGCCCGTTCTTCGACCCGCCAGTGGCGGGCGATGAGCGCCGCATTCAATCCGATGAGCGTGCTCAGCATTCCGACGACGATGAGTTGCGCGGGTGATATCGCGACGAACAGGGGGATATGTGGGAGATAGACTTCGAGAACGGGCCACGTCACGAGCTGGTAAATCGTAGGAATGACGACGACCACCCGCTCGTGGGGGAGCCCCTCTTCCGGGAAGAACGAGAGATAGCCGGTGACGGAGACGAAGAACAACGCCATGACGACTCCCACACCGATACCGAACCGCCGGACAACCGGATCTTGCAGAATCCTGCGTAGGACGCTTCCAGCGTCCGTCCAGACGACGTAGCCGACGAGGACTGGCGTTCCCAAGACGATCGCATAGCCGAGTGGATGCGAGTCGCTTGCTGGCCCTGGGATGAGGTAGGGGTACGTGATCCACAACCCCATGAGGATGCCGAGGTAGGTGTACCGTGGCCGGGTCGGCCAGCGAAGCCAGCCGACGACTACACTCACCAGCATGATCAGGAACCCAGTTGTGACCGATATGAGGGGATACCACGATCGCGGAAACGGCATCGAACGCGCCGTGTACGTGGGATCCGGTGACAACCCCTCGAAGAGGACGGCACCGAGGGCAGTCGCGGTGATGCCCAAGAATACACCATAGAGGGCGACTGTTGGCGAGATGCGGTTCGTTCGTTTGAGCACGCTGGCTCCGCCGAGCAAACCGACGCCCACGATGGCGAGAACGATGCCATGCCCCTGAGAGAGCCCACCAGTCGCCGTCGACCCATGGGCGGATACGATGGGCACCTGCGTAAGTCCGACGAGAGCGCAGAACAGAACTGAAAATGGCCGACGTGAACCACGAAGCCGGGACCGTTCCGGAACCATTATCGAATCTTGGCCGAGGAGCAACTTCTACCTGACTGATTCAGTCGGAATTGTATTGCCCTGATAATCCACATAGGGGTGCCTCAACTGGGACTGCTGTCCGACTCGGTTCGTACCTAGTCCACCGAATGATGAGGTCGTTCACGTATATCCTCGTCAGCACTCGGCAGTACTCTAAAGGGCCGCATCATGTCGTGGTCCTCGTGTTCGAGCATATGGCAATGCCACATATACCAGCCGATCTGGTCGTTGAATAGGCCCTCAAACTCGCCGAAGTGCACGAGCACGTGGGTTACCTCTCCCGGGTTCGCCGTGACGACATCATTCCAGCCAGTTTCTTCCGATGCGGGGGATTCGAGGGCCTCGACATCGATCGTCTCCGCTTCGGGGTCGTACTCACTGAACGGCTGTCGCCCGAGCACCTGGAAGTGCACGAGGTGCAGATGCATCGGGTGGGACGTGCCTGTCTGATTCGCGAAGCTCCAGATTTCCGTGTCGTTAAGGATGGGCTCCTCGGTAGCTGGGTCGTACAGCCTGTGGGGCAAGGACTCCGCATCCGAACCCAGGAGGTGCAATCGTCGTCCGTAGTCGTCGGTACTCATGGTCAATGGGAGATACCGTTCCTCGGTAACCGAGTCGACGGGGATGTCGGGCACGTCCGTCAGCGTATTCGGAACCTGGCTAGGGTCGTCGATATCACCGGCTGCGACGTCGATGAGCATCACTTCCGGCAGCGGCTGTTGACCCCCGGTATTGATGTTCGGTCCACGGTAGGGCGCCGCGGCGTCGTTGTGCAACAGGAGCGTCTGTCCGGCGTAGTCCGAGAAGTCAACGACGACGTCGGCACGCTTGCCCGTGCCGATCTCCAGTCGCTCCTCGATCGTGACCGGTGAGGCCAGGAGGCCACCGTCGTTGCCGACGAGGGTGAACGGTGGCCCGCCCGTGCCGGTCGTTCCGTCCGACTCGTCGTACTCGAACAGCTTGAGGTTATAGAACCGGCAGTTCGAACCGTTGAGGATCCGGAATCGGTACTTCCGGGGGTCGACCGAAAGCCGCGGCCAGGCCTTCCCGTTGACGACGGACGTGTCGCCGAAGAACTGCGGAACGATGCTCGGGTCGGGATTCGGCGAGTCGCCGTCCGTGCCGGAGACGGCGGTCGGGTAGAACAACGAACCGTCCTCGTTGAAGCTGCGGTCCTGGAGCACCAGTGAAATCTCGTACTCGCCCGACGGCAGACCGAGAGACTCCTCGTGATCGTTCCGGAGGAGGTAGAGTCCGGCGAGACCGGCGTAGACGTTCAGTCGAGTGATGCCGAGCGAGTGGTCGTGATACCAGAGCGTGGCCGGGGGCTGGTCGTTGACGTAGTAGTAGTCCTTCTTCTCGAACTTCGGGCCGGTGTGCTCGAAGTTCCGCGTGAACCACGCCTTCGGCTTGCCGTCGCTCGTGTGCTCGACGTTCCCGCCGTGGAGGTGAGTCACGACCCGCACGCCGGTACTGTCGTAGGGAATCGTGCTGCTGTGTATGGTCGTATCGACCGGCAGGAGATGCTCGTCCGGCAGCTTGTTCTTCCAGCGCACGTATACTGGGTCACCCTGCCGAACCTCGATCGTCGGCCCTGGGTACTGGCCATCGTATCCCCAGACGGTCGTCGGGGGAATATCAGGATGGATTTCCTGCTCAACCTCGCGCATTTCCACCTCGTAATACGGGCTCCCGTCCTTCGTCCCGACCGGTTCCACGACACCTGGCCGAGGGACTTCCTCGACCCACTTTTCCAGGTCGGGCGACGAATGGGCAGTGGGGGTGGCTGGGACCGGAGTCTCTGTGCTACCGGTCGAGGCTGCACACCCCGCGAGACTCACCGCGCCAGCACTGCCCGCCGTTGCGATGAATTCTCGCCGTGAGATGCCAGTTCCGGACGTTCCGAGGCGATCACTCATTGCTATGGGTAGAATTTCGAGAGCAGCGATAGTCAACCGATGGCGGAATCCCGAGGGGTGGGAATCCGCCCAAGTGGTCTATCAGTGGCGTTCCGATAATCAGGTATGGAGCGTCGACAGGTCCTGAAAGCAGGTGGAATCGCTGCAACCGCCGGTCTCACCGGGCTGGCTGGCTGTAGTAGTTCGAACCCCGACGCAAGCGGTGAGACGGATTCACCGACGAACGGGGGAACGAACACCGTTCTGATGGTCACCGAGGGAAGCGACTATTACTTCGATCCGATCGGGCTCCTCGTCGAATCCGGCGAGACGATCACGTTCGAGATCGACAGCGGAAGCCACTCTGCGACAGCGTACAAGAAGGGGACAGGACAGGCGTCAGTTACACGTATCCCAGACGGGGCTGAAACCTTCGACAGTGGGATCATCAGCGAACAGGGCGCAACGTTTGAACATACATTCGAGACCGAAGGGACGTACGACTACTTCTGTACCCCGCACAAGGGTCTCGGCATGATCGGCCGCATCGTCGTGGGTGAACCCGGCGGCCCAGCTGAAGGGAGTATGCCGCCAGACGGAGAGGTCCCCGAGAGCCAGACAATCGTCGACCAGGGTGCGGTGTCGTACAGCGACTTCTCTGGGTGACGACAGCACACCATATACTGGCTGAAACTTTGCGAGGAGACGTGGCCACTTTTCTGAGCTAGCATTTTTCATTTGGTGATGGTAAATCATATTGGCAGATTCCCAAAGCCTGGGATTCCGCCGCATGCTCTTCGACTACCGACCCCCACCATTGTTAGAGAGACCCATTCAGAGTGAGCGAACGTCAGTACTGAACCCCAGCATCCATGACTAAAACACAACTCGATATCGAAGACGACCGCACAGATGACGGGCAGTCGGTCACCGAATCTCAGTCGCTCTCATCGTGTCCGGAGTGCGACGGGCAGATCGTGCAGGACCATGAGCACGGAGAGACGACCTGCGACGACTGCGGTTTGGTCCTCGACGAGGATTCCATCGACCGTGGGCCGGAGTGGCGGGCGTTCCATAGCGACGAAAACGACGAGAAAAGCCGTGTCGGCGCGCCGACCACCCAGCTCATGCACGATAAGGGGCTCAGTACGACGATCAGCTGGCAAGACAAGGATGCGTACGGCCAATCGGTATCCGGCCGGAAGCGAGCCCGCCTCCAGCGGCTTCGCACGTGGGACGAACGGTTCCGAACGAAAGACGCCCACGAGCGGAATCTCAAACAGGCACTCGGCGAGATCAGTCGGATGGCATCCGCCCTCGATGTTCCGGACCCAGTTCGAGAGACGGCAGGAGCGATCTATCGACGGGCAGTCGAAGAAGATCTCCTGCCGGGCCGGTCCATCGAAGGCATGGCAACAGCCGCACTATACGCCGCAGCCAGACAACACGGGACGCCCCGACAGCTGGCTGAATTCGCTGAGGTCAGTCGTGTCGCAGAAATCCGAATTCAGCGAGCCTATCGATATATCTCCAGGGAACTCGGACTAGAGATTGAACCAGCGGATCCCCTGGAATACGTCCCTCAGTTCGCGTCAGCACTCGATGTGAGCGACGAGGCCGTGCGTCAAGCGCGCGATCTCCTCACCACGGCAAAGGCAGCGGGCGCACATAGTGGGAAAAGTCCTGCCGGACTCGCCGCAGCCGCACTCTACGCGGCGACGCACCTCACGAACGAACAACTGACACAGGAGACGGTGAGCAACGCGGCCCACGTGAGCCGGGTTACGATTCGGAATCGCTACCAGGAACTGCTGGAGGTCTACGCAGAGAGTGGGGCTACGCGTGATGACCAAGCATGCAGAATCGCGTCAGGAGAAGGAAGCGACCGCTGGCCGAGCAACGGATGTGATGAGTGACATTGGTCGCGAACTCGACCGGGAAGTCCTGGCTATACTCGGGGATGAGTCGCCGCTCCATGTCATGGACATCGCCCGCACTGCAGATCAGCATCCGATCACGGTCGACCAAACGTGTGCCCGACTCCATGAGCACGGACAGATCCATCCGGTCGGTCGAGGCCTCTACAAGATTATCGACGATGGAAAACGGCAGCCCGGAGACGACTCCGAGTCGTAATCCCTGGAAGATACCAGCGTTCGCAGGCTAGTCCCATTCCCTACCTGGGAAATCGTAATCGCATAGCATATCCCGAGTACCTGCCAAATTCAGACAATGGTGCGTGATTCAGCGTCATCTGAGGACTCGCCATCGTTGCAGGCTGTCCTTGATGCGCTGGACGACGCCGACTGTCGGGCCATCCTCCGTGAAACAGCTGAACCCATGACCGCAACCGAACTTATTGACACCTGCGACATCCCAAAATCGACGTTGTATCGGAAACTCGAACTCCTTAGCGATGCCTCACTCGTCCACGAACAGGACACGATCAATCCTGGCGGGGGGCGAACTACGAAATACGAACGCGACTTCGACGACGTGACGATCTCCATGGACGAGGACGACGACTTCTCGGTGACCGTCGAGCGGCCGCCACGGAACGCTGACGAACGGCTTGCGGACATCTGGTCGAAGATGGGGGATGAACTATGATTTGGGTGGAAACAGCCATCGTCGTCGTCAAGACGGTGATTCTACTCCTGGGAAGCGGGATCACGTATATCGCGTTCAGAGCCTATCGGAACACGGGAACGCCATCGCTCCGCGTTCTCGGCATCGGGTTTGGTGTCATCACGTTCGGCGTATTTCTCGCAGGGATCGCCCATCAAATTCTCTCGGTCTCCCTGGAGATGGGGATCCTGATCAATAGCATCCTCGTGGCAATTGGCCTGGCGATCGTCTTGTACTCGCTCTACCTCGAACGTGGTTGAATCCATGATGCAAGACACGGTTCGGATTCCTGTTTCATCCTGTGCATCCCGCCGATTTGACTGAGTATCTGACTCATCGCTGAACGGGACCGTGAGTACAGATCTATCGTGAACAGCCTCGTAGCGAGTGTCGGCGGTAAAGATCCTCCGGATTAACCAACACCATGCTGGTTTCGGAGGATTGTGTTGGTTAATGTCCGACTGCAGCTCTGTTTTTCGTCCCCCTGAGAGAGTGCAGGGCGGCCAGATCGCCCTCGCAGCCACTACTCATGTCGCTCGAAATCAGTACGAGCTGCAGCACTGCGCGTGAAATTGACGCCGCTAGACAAGCCGACAGCGTGGCGTTCCTCCATCGAGCGCCATTTGCTCTGGATGCATACAAGCTCGGATTCCTACCAGGGTTCCGGGAGGACTGCGGGTACCAGCAGACCCAGTATCAGGGTCTGGACATCCCCGTCGGAATGCTCGACAACGACTTCCGGAATCCCGACCTGAATCGATTCGTCGATCGCTTCTTCGAGCACGAGCCACAGGTCGGCATCGTCGGCGACGTCTGCGAACCTGCCGACATCGACGACCACGTCACTGCTGCGCGCGAGATTCAGGGCAGCTACCCCGAAGCCGAGCTCATCATCGTCCCGAAGTGTCAAGCGGTGATCGACGCGATCCCGGAGACCCTCGTCCTCGGGTATTCACGAGGATACGCCGACCGCCTGGCCCACGAGTTCTCCGACCCTGCCGATTGGAGAGGGCGGCGCGTCCACATCCTCGGCGGGAGTCCGCCCAAGCAGCTCGACGCCATTCGACAGCTGACCAGGCCGACACTCACGGACGAGCCACCAGCCGACATCGTCGGCGTCGACTGGAACGGGCTGCATCGCGGCGCGCAGTTCGGTGAGTTCTGGACGGCCGACGGCTGGGACGACAGCGGTCGCGACGCCGACCACGTCACCGTGCGAAAGACGGTGCGCCACAGCCTCGCTCGCGTCCGTAAGTTTTGGAGGAACCACGGAATCTGGCCCGAAACGACTCCACAAGACGAGGGGCTCGACATCGAGTACGAGGGTCCGAATCCTGCCGATCTCGAGGACGCTGTCTGTACCGAGTGCGGGACGAACGTCTGGCGAACTCGCCGCGGCCCGTACGTGGCCGAATACGATACCGGCGCTATCTGTGGATACTGCAGCTACGAGTGCTACTTCAGCCACCGTCATCGAAACAACCTGGAGGAGATCGCCGGCGAACAGAGCGTCTACCTCCCGCCGGCGTGACTTCGCGACCTGTTTTTCGTGCCCCCCCAGAGAGGGCGAGGGCTCCTTCGAAAGCTCTCAGAGGTGACTTCCAGTGAGTCAACAACAGAGTCCCGACAACGTCTCGGTCGACGATATTCCCGTCGATATCGACAACACGCAATCAGGGGAGGTCGATTCCGCCGACGTGCCCGACGAAATCGAATCCATCACCCGTGGGCTCGCCGGTGAGCAGCCGCCGACGAATCCCATAGTGGTTCTCAAGGCGGCGCGCTGGTGGTACATTCACGGCAAGGGTGGCACGGATCCTGCCTTCCAGTGGGCCATCGAGTGGGCGCGTCATCTTGCGACCGACACGCCCAGTGACGTCGAGCGGTTCGACGAGTTCCTCGAGTACCTCGTCTCGGTTGGCTTTGCGAACGAACGCCACGAGCTCCGCTGACCGACAGAGCGGTTTTTTGAACGCCCCTGAGGGGTGCGGCGCGGTCTGAGCAGACGCAGTTGCCGTGAACTTGATTCGGTGAACCCAATGGCTACGACCAGTGATTCGTCGGTCTCCTTCGACCAGACCGACACGCGATCCGACGAGATGGTCGCTGAGCCGGCGTGAACACCTAACCCGCTCAGATGATGCCGCCGATGACGAGGAGTCCGACAACGAGCAGAATCGTCGCGACCACGCTCCCTCTGCTCTTGATAGTTTGGGTGTCAAACGTTCTCGGAAAGCGGTTCACGATTGGGTCCAGAAGGCCGATCTACAGCCGGTCAGCGGAAAGGCTCCGAATCAGGTTGCGGTTGACGAAACGGTGATTCGCATCAACGACCAGCAGTTCTGGCTGTATGCCGCCGCGAATCCTTAGACGAACGAATTACTCCATCTACGGCTGTTTTCGACCACTACAATCGGTCTCACCGAACTCTTTCTCAACGAACTGCGGGAGAAACACAATGTCGAATCCGCCCTGTTTCTCGTCGATGGCGCCAAACATCTCCAAACTGCACTCGACCGATCAGGGCTCTGATTTCAGACAGAACGCCACGGAAATCGGAATGCCATCGAACGTATCTTTAGAGAAGTAAAACGACGAACTTCTTCGTTTTCAAATTATTTCAGCCACGTCGAACCAACAACAGCTGAAAACTGGTTGCAGAGTTTCGCTTGCTGGCACAATGCTCCAAACTAAACACGAAGTCGACACAGGGCACAGATATAACACCCCCCGTGTCGTCAAGGGGTGACATAACCGACACCGTCGGTGAGGAGCCCCTGGGAGAGGCCGTCGGCGCCCCCGCGAGCGGCGCCCGCAACCCCGTGACGTACGCCGAGACCCTGTGCGACCGCATCGAGGCGGTCGAGCCGGACGTCCGGGCGTTCGTGCAGTTCGACCGCGACCGCGTGACTACGACGGCGGCACGCGTCGCCCGCGAGCACGACGCCTGGTCCCGGCCGCCGCTGTACGGCGTCCCGGTCGGAGTGAAGGACATCTACCACGTCGACGGGTTCCCGACCCGCGCCGGGTCCGCCGTCCCGCCGGTGGCCCTCACCGGCCCCGAGTCCGCCGCGGTGACGGCGCTCCGGGGGGCCGGCGCCTACGTCGCCGGAAAGACCGTCACCACCGAGTTCGCCCACTTCGAGCCCGGCCCGACCCGGAACCCGCACGACCTCGACCACACCCCCGGCGGGTCGTCCTCCGGGAGCGCGGCCGCGGTCGCGGCCGGCGCGCTCCCCCTCGCGCTGGGCAGCCAGACCATCGGTTCGGTGATCCGCCCCGCGGCTTTCTGTGGAATCGTCGGCTTCAAGCCGAGTTACGGACGCATCTCCGTCAATGGCGTGGTTCCCTGTGCCCCCTCGGTCGACCAGATGGGGGCGTTCACCGTCGACGTGGCGGGCGCGCAGCTCGCCGCCGGGGTTCTCTGTGACGAATGGGACGCGGTCGCCGCCGAGCCGACGGGGGAGCGACCGACCGTCGGCGTCCCCGAGGGGAGCTACCTCGACCGGGCCTCCGAGACGGGGCAGGCGGCGTTCGAGGCCGCCGTCGAGGCGCTCGACGAGAGCCTCGACGTGCGCCGGTTCGAACTCGACACGACGAGCGCCTACGAGCACCACCGCTCGCTCGTCGCCGCGGAGTTCGCCCTCTCCCACGAGGAGTGGTTCGAGGCGTACGGCGACCGCTACGCCGAGGAGACGGTGAAGCTGATCGAGAGCGGCCGGGACACGGACGTCTCGACGCTAGTCGACGCCCGTCGGAACCGAGAGGCGTTCCGGACCCACGTCGCTGAGTGGATGGCCGAGGCCGGCGTCGACGTCCTCGCCTGCCCCGCCGCGCCCGGCCCCGCCCCCGAGAGCCTCGACACCACGGGCGACCCCGTGATGAACCTGCCCTGGACCCACGCGGGCACGCCCGTCGTGGGCCTCCCGGCCGGCCGGGTCGACGGGCTCCCCGTCGCCGTCCAGTTCGTCACCCCCTACGCCGCCGACGAGGCGCTGCTCGCCGCGGCGCCCGACCTCGCGGCGGCGCTGCCCGAGGGCGAGTTGGGGGTGTAGGGACTCAGCGGGCTCAAAGACCCGGAATCGGGATAATTTATCGAATAACTTCTACGTTGAGCGATTCGTAGTTCGTCAGCGTCCCACGTTCTTGCTTGATCCGCGCCTCGGCGATATCCACATACTGCTCTCGCTCTTGGGTAAGCGATTGTTGGTGGAGAGCTGTCTGGTGATTTCGTGCCGAGTGCCGTTCGAAGATTAATGAGCCAGATTCCGGTTACTATGGGCTTAACCGAGCAGTCAACCGTCCCGAACCAACCCTTCCCGCCGCGACCAACAATCCTCGACACAAGAGCGTTGTTCATTATCCGATCGGCGATGTGGTCATCGAGCGCCGCCACGTGGTCGAGCGCCTGCTCGCCCGGTCGGATGCGACCGACGCAGTGCCGACGATCGAGGACGTTGAGCCGGGAGAGGACGACGCGCGGTCGTTCGTCACCGAGCGCGTACAGTTCGCGCGTGGCGACCACGAGGACATCGGGACCGTCGCGTCGATCCGCCACGAGACCGACGAGATCGTCGAGGCTCTCGACCACGGCTTCCACCAAGACCGACTCGACGTTCTGCTCGGTGACGAATTCGGCGACCGTGGCGAGCGGAATCGTTTTGGCCTCGTCGATGCTAATCGTGAACCGCACGTCGATTGTGGCGTGCATGGGACACCTCGTGGGATGGACACCAGAGGTGACTCCGTCCTCACGGGAGTCAGTTGCTACTGAACTCTAGAGGACTTTGCGACACGACCAATATATTTAATCGCGCCAAATCGAGCACTACCAAAAGTTGGTTGCAGGTATTGTCTTCGCATGGGATTAGCTAATTGGAGCACTACCCTTAGGATAGAAATATATTTAGACCAACTTGAATTAGATTATAGTTCATGACACGGATCACCGGGTTCAATTGCCTGCTTCGGGTATTACCCCCGTGGTTGCTGATCCTGATGTGTACCCGGCCAGCGGTCGCTCATGGGAGCCTTGGGGACGCCGCCGCCGTTCCATTCTGGCCGCTCCTTTTTGTCTCTGGGATCGGCGGTCTCGTCGGCGGTGTTACGCTGGCTCGAGTAGGCTGGCGATTCCTGTCTCAGTGGGGCCAACTCTTGGATCGTGGAATCCACATATTGGTTGCGCTGATCGGGGTGAGCCTCGTGCTTCCTTTCATCCATAACGTATCAATAGTCGGCCTAGTGGGGACGACAGTCGGAATGACACTCATTGGAACGACGGTGATATTGAAATCAAGGAACCCCATTGGTCTGAGGGGAACCGTGGCGACTGGAAGTGTTAGCGTTCACAGGGCAATTGAGGGGTTCGCTCTGGGGGCCGCGTACCTCTCCGGAACCGGCGTCGGGGTCATGACATCCGTCGTTATAACGGCCCACGCCGCCGTCGAAATTGCGGTCGTCTACGCCGACCGGTTTGAATCGTCGCCACGGGGGGCACTCGCCCGTGCGACCGGCATCCAAGCCCTTCTCATCGTGACGGGGGCACTCGGCATGGCGACTGGAGGACTACCCGACGTAGCACAGTCGGGCATCGTGTCAGTGATTGGTGGTATACTACTCGTGGTGGGCACTTGGGGGCTCCTTGAGAATATTCAAGTAAGCAGCTGATCGGCCGAGAAGTGTTTTACCACCGGACTGAAAAGAAGATGGAAATATCTACTACGGGAGTGGTTCGTCCTTCACGAATTCATCCAGCACATTTTCTATCATCTGAGAGATGTTATTGTCATAGTCGTTATGTGAGAGGCTTCCGTGGAACCCAATGGAGCTAGTCGAGAAGACGGCCCCATCGTTCGGCAGTTTATAGTAGACGATATCACCACGCGCTTCAGGATCGTCGGGGCCCCCATAGTACGGGAGATTGAAGAAAATTTCTTCGACGACCCGCAGGTAGTTTGGCGTGTGATCTTCCGAAGAAGCTAATAAGTACGTGTTTTCAGGGGTGCCGAGATCCTCGTTGTAGATATCGAGTTCGAGGCCAGCAGCCCCGTGTCCGATCAGGCCGAAATCACCGAGCTGTTCATCTTCGATTCCCTCGAAAATGAACTCCGTTTCCGGCTCGTAACTATCCGGCTTCCGCATGTAATATGAAGACTTGTCGAATCCTTCAGCAATCCAGCCGACTCCGGCGATCTTCTGTGGGGGTTTGTTGCGGTCCCGCCAGATACCGCCCATCTCGCCGGTGAAACTGTGCCGCATTTCTCCGGGGTTGTTGAACCACGCCCCTGAACCCGTGATTCCCCGTCGGACCTCAATGATCTGGGAATCTTGGGGATGGAACGCAATTGACCAGTAGAAGCCGTTTGCGCCCATGTACATGAATCGGCCGCCCTGCCGTTGGTAGGCTTCTACGCCATCCCACATTTCCGAGGAGTAATACTCCGGATGGCTTCCGGTCAACACAACGTTGTACGGTTCTAGTAGATCAGACCCTTCCTCATAGAGATCTTCGTCGGTCACGACATCATACTCGTATCCCATTTCTTCCAACCAGTCGACGATGTGAAGATCGGCGTTGAATTGCCACAGGGTGCTCGGGACCGAGGAGAGCCAATGTTTATACTTCGGCACCATATTCATTACCGGTCGCTTCCGCGAAGAGTACATGATGCCGCTGCCATCGGCATGACTATCGTACAGAGAAAGCCCATATTCACGGTGCTCGCTCAGGAAGATGTCCTCCTCCCGCATAACCGATACCTGTGCCGACAGCGGTTCAGTGATCACTCCATCTGTCGTCAAGTGATCGTTTGTGTAGGCTAGATAGCTGGCGGTCGGCGCAAGGAACGCGATTGGTGCAGTGTCTTCCGGACTCGCCGGACGCACAAAGAAGGGAATATAAAATTCATCATCGTCAGTGCGCAGTCTGGCAGCGTACACCCCACTCTCCAAACCGTCCGGGAGGGTGTACTCAAAGTCCAACTCCCAATCTGCGTCCGTCAGGTCATCGTGGTGGAAGTGTATCGCACCGTACTCCTCCGGCGCATTAGTGAAGTTGTATTCGTCTTCACTCCAGTTGTATCCAGTCATCCCCCGCGCAGGAGTGTTGATCAATTCGCCATGGTTCTCGTGTGGTGAGGCATCGGAGACGTCTGTGTATTCCGGGATGCCATTGGAGGAGATCTCTTCGGAGAAGTCCCATGCGCCCGCCAGCGAACTGGCCACATCGGCGGGTGCAGTTCCGGTAATGGCAGAGCGCATGTCCGCGAGGTCGAGCAACTCACTGAACACTCGCGGGCGTTCTATTTTTCCGTTGAAACAGCTCTCAGCGACGAACGTCCCGTCGTCGAGTTCCATCGGTTCTCCGCCGATCATGAAGGGAGATTCGTTCGCTGCGATCCCGTCGATACTCACCGTTTCTTCGACCACAGCCTCGTACTCGTCAAGCGGATGAAGGAGCTTACGTTGGCTCTCATGGTGGGGCTCCTGATAGAGCATGACCTCGCCCGATTCCGAGTCGAATGTTGCACCAACGAAGTACCACGTCGCTCCTTGCCGCTTGCCGCCCTCGAACGAGAGACCAGTCGCTACCTCTTCAACGTCGCCATCGGAACCGGCGAGTCGCAGACAGAGGTCACCATCCTCTCCGACGTAGAGGCCGTATCCCGCCCCGTCAGAAAATTTGCTGAGTATCGCTTGCGTGCCTCTCTCTGGGAGGGTGGGTTGCACCATCGCCTGCAGGGTCAGCCCATCCTCTGGATTGAGATGCGGGTCATCCGGAATTTTTGCATAGGAGCCAGCATGGATCTGTTGTACTCGCCCATCATACGTGTCGTTCACCGGGGCATCAATCACTTCCTCTTTCACGCCTGGCCCCTCAGGGTTGAGGTCCCCGCAATAGACGCGGACGATCTCCGCTTCATACTCATCTGGAACGCAGTTGATTCTGAACGGTACGGTATCGCCTGGCTGGAAACTCCACTGGTCAGTGTAGCCAGTGATCTCTTTCGTGGGAAGGTCGTCGGTTGTCATTGTTATTTTGAGTGTGTTTTAATCGGAAAACTGGGATCGCAGGTCATCCACACGCTTCAAGAAGACAGCATGTTCGGCCTGTTCGACCGATGTCAGCGGATAGGGGAGATGGTCCGCTTCGTCGATCGACGAGAGCGGATCCTCCAGTTTTTCTGGCTTATCTCCCCTGTTACCAGTGAGCTGGCCGATATAGAAGGTCTCGAACTTCTCAGTTTCAAGGATCACATACTTGCCGCTCATCGGTTGCCGTCTGAAGTAATTCAGAACACGCTCTAGATCATCGCTATGAGCTCCGATAGGATTGTCACGGTGTTCTTGGATCAATTCTTCATCGATCAACGGCAGTATCTGCTCTTCAGCGATATTTTCGTCAAGCTCCTCAAAGGCCTGTTGTGCTGGTGCAGAGAGTGGCCCACCAGCAGTAGACATGATCTGTCGACCTATCTCTGAAAGACTCGCCTCGTATTTGCTCACATCAACTTCTGCACGATTAGCGAACGTGCTCCCGATGATCTCGTAGTACTCATCTTCATCGACAATTCGTCTCGGTACGTCTTCGTCGGTTATTTGGCTGAGTTCTGTCATGCCAGTGTACCACTCACTGAAATTATCATTCAAGAACATAATTATTACCCATTAGAAATAATGTAGTTCAGTTAATTTTAGTTATCTAATATGTGAATTTCTGTGAAGACTCACAGCCAATTTCCAGTAGTATCGGGGTCAAGGTGGCTAGCAGTCTTTGAGAATCAGTTGGTCAGCGTGGAGTTGCTCCTCGGAAGATTGAGCAGGTACTCGAAGTGGATCGCGGCGAGGTGAGCCTTAAGCGCGAAGTAAAGACGCTGTTCGAGACAGACGGGTCGGTACAGCAGGCCGGGCTGATCGGTGACGAGACGGCGCGCACGAAGTTCACGGTGTGGACGAAGAGCGATCAACCGACGGTGCGAAAAGGCGAACGCATGCGGATCCGGGCGGCGAAGGTGAGCTAGTATCGTGGCCGGTGGTCGATCGCATTGACGTCGACGAGCCGATCGTGTTCCTGGATCGTGAGCGGTGGTGGGAGTCGTAGGTTGACGTAGTCTCCCCGTTTTTTATTGGACGCCAGACCAGCCCAAGCCCCACCGCCCCTCCCACCACTCCGTGCTCGCTCCCGCGGGTCGCTGCGCGCGCAGCCACGACCATGTTACTATGTGCACAACTTTTGATATCAATGCAGAAGGACGATCCGTTCAACGTTCGACTACCGACGCAACGCAGTCCGCGAGTTCAATCAGTTCGTCGAATTGGCCGCTGGTGACCGTAGTGATGAAGCGTGAACCGGGATCATTCCCAACGACGTCGACCGCTATCCACCTTTGAGGACCTCGAGAGTATGATTCAGGCGCGGGTTGGTGGCCTCAGCGGTGAGATGGCGCTCATCGAGATTCCCATATATGATCACTCCTACAGATCGAAAAGCACGTCGCAATCATTGACTAGAATGAGGTCACCGACCAAGTACGGAATATCGTAGCCGAGTACGACCCGTTGAATCGATCCGGCCGCGAAGGGAGGTGTGCATCACCACGACCGTCACCAGTCGGGTTCCGGCGGCATGTCGCAACCGGTGTGGGATACGGAGCGACCGGGGAGTGAGCCTGTCGTCAATCGTCGTCGGCGGTGACGTCGTGTTCGCAGGCAGCGGGTTCGGGTGCCACGTCGACTGCCGGGTTTTCGTCGAAGAACCCTTCAGGTGCGAGTTCGAAGCTGGCCACCTCGACGGGCAGCACCGGCCAGTCCTCGGGCCGGGTGCGGTGGTTGACGCCCAGCGTGTACCACAGGACCACGTCCTCGTTGACGATGTTGCGGTCCTGAGCGGTCCACTCGCGCAGACCCGAGGGATTGTCATTCTGGGTCGGGTACTCGCCGTCCGCGTACATTTCGTCGGGGTCGTACGGCGTCACCCAGAAGTCGTTGTCGAGGAAGCCTGCCCGCCGCCGTGCGGGAGCCCCGCTCTGGATTGGCGTCTCGACGTTCGTCTTGGGGTGGAGTTTGTAACCCGGATTGTAGCCGTAGGCGCTTTCCTTGTTCGGGTTGACGACCTGCCAGTACCGACCCCGGTTGGGATCGATGTCCATGCGGGCGTCCTGTTCGGTCTCCAGCAGCGTCTCGTCCATGTACCAACCCTGGCCGGCGGGGTTCTCGGACTCCTCGTGGGTCCAGGCTACCTCGTCGACCGGTTCGTTGTGGACTTCGTAGACGGAGTTGTCCTCGCCGTCGATGTCGAAATCCATCCGGAAGTTGAAGCAGTGTTGGTGGAGGGAGGTCTTGATTTGCGGAGCGGAGATCTCGTAGAACCCGCCCGTGTCGTCGGCGGTCGTCCCTTCGGGCACGACGCCGTTGGAGTCGATGCCGGTCAGGCGCATCTCCGCCTCGATGCGGCCGTCCTGGTAGAAGTAGTAGTAAAACGCGTAGTCGTAGTTGTACACCGTGGCGATCTGGGAGATGACAAGCCGGCGACGGCGGCGGACTTCGGTGTTGCCCTTGCGGACCTCCGTGTGCTTCCAGAGGAGGCCGTCGTCCTCCTCGTGCATACAGATGGCGTTGGGGAAATGCAGAACGTTGCCGTCCCGGTCGTTGGTGACGGCGTCGAAGTAGTGCATCACACCCAGGCAGTCACAGCCCTCGTCCAGCGAGTTGACCATGCGGCCGACGTTGAACTCGCCGATGTCGAGGGCGTTCTTCCAGCTGTGGTTAGGATCGGTATCGCCGTAGGGAACGGCCATCGCCGTCGCAGACAGTCGATGGAGGATCTGACGCTCCTCGCCGTCGTCGTCGTAGGAGATGTCGTGGAGCACCAGCCCCTCGCGGTCGGTCCAGCCGACGCGGAACGACCATTTCTCCCATTCGACCTCGCGACCATCGACCTCCCAGCTGACGCCGTCGGGCTGGACGACATCGAGGTGTTCGCGGGTGTCGCGGGTGTCAACCTGGTCGGCTCGGAAGTCCGCCCGCTCGGGCGGGAGCGGGCTGTCCTCGTCGACGACCCCGTTGTCGACGACCTCCAGGACCTCCATGTCGTCGAGGTCGATGAACACGTGGATACCCTCGAGCGGGCGGGAGTAGGCGTTGTCCTTCTCGTCGCGCCCGACCCAGGAGATGCCCCGCGCGAGCCGTCGGTCCTCGATGTCGTCGGGGACGAACTCGCTGGCGTTGACCGGCCACGGGTCGACGATGACGTGATCGAACTCCTCGACACCTCGCTTGCGGGCGGCGTCACGGAACTCTTCGTTTTCGATGATCGTCTCCTCGGCCTCGCGGACGTCCATGTCCGGGATGTGGGGGATGGCGTTGGGGAGGCGTTCCCAGGAGATGATCTCGTCGTCGTCGAGCGAGATCACAGCCTCATACGTCTCTCTCTTCTCAAAGTTCCGGAGGACCGCCTTGACCTTCCGGTCGAACGGCTCGCCCTCGTCCCACCCGTCGAGTTCGCCCTTTGGAGGTTCGACCGGCTGGTAGCTGTAGAAGCCGACGTCGTCGGTCACCTGGTCATGACCCTCCAAGATATCGGTCGTCAGTTCGATTTCGGATGCCGTCAGGGGGTCAAGTGGATGCTCGACTTCAGGGGTGCTAACTTGTGCCATGGTCCGTTAGAATATCATCTTCAATGTTATTATATTTTGTGCAACTATTTTGGGTCGTGTCAAGTTAAGCGTGAAGAGTGAGGCGTGGTGATTTCGTAGTGCTCTATGCCAGAAATCACACGCCTCAGCGACGGTAGCGACTGGATCGAATTAGATTTTGTGGAGCGTCAGCGGACACCCGAGTTCGCGATGCGGCTTGGTATCCGACTCCATTTGGCTGGACTATCACTTTCGAACACCATCTCTATTCTTGAGAGGTTGGGTGTCGAACGCTCTCGAACGGCCGTCCACAACTGGGTGCAGAAGGCCGATCTACAGCCCGAAGGCGGTGCGAGCCCGAATCACGTCGCGCTCGACGAAAACTGTGATTCGAATCAACGATCAGCAATACTGGCTATACGCCGCCATCGATCCTGAAACGAACATGTTCCTTCATATTCGGCTCTTTAGCACGTGTACGGCCGGTTTTACCGAAATTTTCCTGAGTGAATTACGCGAGAAACACGATGTTGAAACCGCTGTGTTTCTCGTCGATGGCACCCAATGGCTTCAAACAGCCCTCGATCGACACGGCCTTGATTGCAGATACGAACGCCATGGCAATCGGAATGCCGTCGAATGTATCTTTAGAGAAGTAAAACGACGAACCTCTTCGTTTTCAAATACGTTCAGCCATGTGGAGCCGACGACAGCAGAAACGTGGCTCCAAGCCGTCGCTGTCTGGTGGAATCGATGCCAAAGTTAACACGACCAGATCTTGGGAACCTGTTCTTTGGTGACACCGGGGCCATTATTTTCGACCACTAGGCGGTAGTAGTCCCCGGCCTCCGCGATCTCAATGTAGATTTCCGGGAGTATATCAGCCTCCTCGGCCGCTTCAAGCGCGTTATTGACCGTCTCCTTCACGGCCGTTACAAGTCCTCTAGCGCCCGAGTCGAAGCCGAGCATGTGTTTGTTCTTTTCGAAGAACTCGGCGATGGTAGGCGGGGACCTGCGTCAGATGTGTCTAAATCGGATAGTGGGTTGAGAGAATCGCTCCCAATAGGAGGGTCGGAGGACACGATTTCACCTGATATCTATAGTGCGTTTCCACTCCGGGAAATGTTAAATGTCGGGGTTGTCAGTGAGAATACGGACGCATCCAACAAGAAGTCAGCCAAATTTCAGTGCTGCTGGCCGTTAATCTCCTGTTTTCGATATCGACTATGATATGACGAAATTGTTATAGTAGTTACGACGGTCGGTCGCACCGACGATACAGCCGAGCTTCGGTAGCATTCCTCGGGGGTTGTTCATCCGCCTCTGAGGGGTGCGGCGCGTTCTGAACTGGTGAAATCGTATTCATCCGATTCGGTGAACACAATGGCTACGACCAGAGACTCGTCGGTCTCCTTCGACCAGACCGACACGCGATCCGACGAGATGAACAGTACGATCGAACAGTGGATCGACGACCTCGTCGCCGGCGTCGACGACGCGCAGGCCAGCGCGGAGTTCCAGGAGTGGCTGGACGTCCAGAGTCGCTTCCACGACTACTCCTACCGGAACACGCTCCTCATCAAGCGGCAGTGTCCCGAGGCGAGCCGGGTGGCGGGCTACCGGACGTGGCAGGAGGAGTTCGACCGCCACGTCAAGGAGGGTGAGTCGGCCATCTGGATCTGGGCGCCGATCATCTCCAAGCAGTGCCCGGAGTGCGAGAATTCGCCGAGCTACCACGAGGACAGTGACTGTGAGTACGACGAGACGCCACCCGAGGAGTGGTCCGAGGGCCTGGTCGGGTTCAAGCCCGCGCCGGTGTTCGACGTCTCCCAGACCGAGGGCGAGCCGCTTCCCGACCTGGACACAGAAGCAACCGGGGACGCCGGCGACCTCGTCGAGCAGTTGACTGCCGCCGCTGACGACCTCGGCGTGACGGTGCGGATCGTTCCAGCCGATGAGTGGACCCACGGCGAGGCGAAGGGCATCTGCGAGCAGCTGAGCCTCGTCGACGTTCAGCCGCTCGTCGAGGTGCGTGATCGGGAGAACGAGGCCGACCTCGCGCGGACGCTGATTCACGAGTACGCGCACGCTCTGCTCCACTTCGACGTCGACGACGACACCGAGCGGGCAAAACGCGAAGTCGAGGCCGAAGCCGTCGCGTACGTCGTCGGGCGCTACTGTGGGTTGGACACCAGCGGGTCGGCGTTCTACCTCGCTGCGTGGGAGTCGGACGATCCCGAGGTCGTTCGCGAGCGGCTCGGACGGATCAGTTCCACAGCAGAAGAGCTCATCGACGTGCTCGAAAGCGAATCCTCGTCCTAACACAGTTAACCAACAGAGTGATGGGTTCCTTCCGTTGTGTTGGTTAAGTTTTTCAGCGCCCGCGGAGGGGCGGAGGCGCGTTCTGACCTCCGTCAAATAATGACTGAACCCTATCTCACGACGCTCCTCGAGGAAGCCGAGCACGTCGCCAAGCAACACGACCAGATCGCTCGAACGACAGACAACCAAGCCCACGAGTACCTCCGATACGCCGTCCTCCGGGTGCTCGAAGGCGAGTCGGGCCACCTCCCAGCAGACTGGACGCCGATCGATGGCGTGACAGTCGGCTACGGGAGCGACGAGGCGATGTACGACAGCTGGGGCTCCAGCGAAGACTGGTGGGAGACCGTGCCGCCGCAAGAAGGGTGTACCCGCTTCCGGGTGTTCTTCCCGGACGACCACCAGACGGGTCCCCGTGCCATCGTCGACGTGATTGGCGCGCTCGGTGCTTGGCGCGTCTGGACTGGGTGCGCAGCGGCGTGCGGCTCCTACGACCATCGCGAGCGCCGCGAGGTCCACTACCTGTGGCCGGAAGGCCATCCGGTGGAGGAACTGCTCCACGAGCGGCTCAGTGGCCCTGCGGAAGCCGTCGCTCCCGACGGTGGCCGAACTGTACTGGGCAGCAGGGAATCAACATCTGTCCGGTCGACATAGAGGAAGCCGCCGCCCCACAGCCCCAGCAGCCACTTGTGACCGGCCGCCGCGACGGCATCGGCCCCCCATTCGCCGATATGGATGGGAAGCTGTCCCGGCACTTGCACAGCGTCGACGAGCGTGAGCGCGCTAGCTTCGTGAGCGAGGTCGACGAGGTCGGCGACCGGCAACTGGGTACCGTGCGTCCACATCACCGCGCTGAAACAGGTCAGGCGTGCGTCGGCGACGGCCTCGGCGAAGGCGTCGAGATCGACGGGACCGTTCTCCGTCTCGACGACGCAAACCTCAACGCCCTCCTGTTCTAAACGTTGCCACGGAAGCGTCCCGTCCGGGTGTTCGAGGTCAGTTCGAACGACGGTATCGCCGGGCTCCCAGTCGATGGCGGTCGCGACGGCGTTGATGCCCGCGGTCGTGCTCTCCGTGAGCGCGATCTCGTCGTCATCTGCACCGACGAAGGTGGCGACGCGCTCCCGCACGCGGTCATAGGCGGCGAACGCCGCCACGTAGGGTCGTTTGCGTGCTCGTTTCGTACTCGTGTGACCATGCGAACTCGTCAGCAGCCTCGACGACGTACCGTGGACTCGGTCCGTGGGCGCCGAAGTTCAGGTAGACGTCCTCGTGTAAGGCGGGCGTGTCGGCGCGGAGTTCTCTGGAGGTCATTTCGTTGTCGGTGAGTTAGTCGTGGTACTGGACGATTAGGTCGCGGAGTGTCTGTTCGGTCTGGCCGCCGCGAAGCTGTTTCACCGGTTGCCCGTCGGCGAACAGGACGAACGTGGGCGTGCTCTGGGCACCGAACTCGATTGCCGTTTCAAGGTTCGACTCAATATCGATCGTCAGGATCGTCGCGTCAGTATCTTTCGCTAGTTCTTCGAGAACCGGCTTCATCCGCTCGCAGGTTCCACACCACTCCGTGTAGAACTCCACGAGCGCGACGCTGCTGTCTTCGACGACCGTTTTGATGTCGTCGTCATCAAGCGAAACCACATTGTCTGTCTCTGCTGCCTGGGTTGCCATTACTAGCCTCTACGCACCGCGTGCTTAATAGTCTTGTTCTAATCACACAATATAACTAGCCTGATCTTGCCCATAGCGTCAGGTATTTGGTTCTATCTACCCAAAAACCCAGACTCGCGAAAAATATCCGAAGAGATTTTGTTCTATCACCCCAATATAACACACGAATGACGCTCCCAATCGACCCAAGCCAGATCGACCCGGAAGACATCGGCGAACAACAGGCAACCCTCGAGATGAGCCACGAGGAAGCGGTCGAACACGTCCGGGACGTGTTCACAGATGCCGGCTTCGGCGTTCCCGTCGAGTTCTCGCCCTCCGAGATGCTCAACGAAAAAGTCGACGCGGGCCGCAACCCCTACTACGTGTTAGGCGCGTGCAACCCAGAGGTGGCCGACCGCGCGCTGGACGCGACCGACAACAAACTCGGTGCGCTCATGGCCTGTAACGTCGTCATCTGGGAAGAGGAACCCGGAAAGCAGGTCGTCTATCATGTCTCCATTATGCGCATCGCCCGCCTCGTCGGGATGGCGCCCGACAACGAGGAAATGGCGGGCATCGTCGCGGACACCGGAGAACTCGTTGACGAGGCGTTCGCGAACTTCTAACATGGGATATCACACGTTCGACGCCGACCGCGCCGACAAACTCGAGGACGCACAGCGACGGTACCGCTTCCTCTCCGCGGAAGGGTTGCTCTGGGCACTGTCACCGGATGGCGACGAGACCGTAGCGGACTTCGGCAGCGGGACCGGGTTCTACACCGACGATATCGCGCCGGCTGTCGACCACGTGTACGCCGTCGACATCCAAGAAGCGATGCACGATTACTATCGGGAGAAAGGCGTCCCCGAGAACGTCGAACTCGTGATGAGTGGCGTCGATGATCTCCCGCTCGATACGAACAGCCTCGACGCTGCATTCTCAACGATGACGTACCATGAGTTCGCTGGGGAAGAGGCGCTGGCCGAGATCACTCGCGTGTTGGCGGACGCTGGTCGGTTGGTTATCGTCGATTGGGCGGCAACGGGGAGTGGAGACCACGGACCTCCACTTGATGAACGATTCAGTGGTGCGGAAACGGCGAACGACCTCCGCGAAGCTGGATTTCACATCGAGCATATGGCCGTCCGGCCGGAGACGTTCCTCCTTATCGGCGAGCTCAGATAGGAGACCACGTCCGTTTGCGAAGGATACCTCGTACGAACGGGCGGATCGGTGTTACACCGAGATGCAGAGGTTCGATCTCGACGATATCGAATGTTGGTTCAGCTGCGAATCGCAACGCAGTTTGGCGCGTTAGATGACAGCCCCCGGCTAGCCGTTTCCAGAGTGGCGCGAGTACCCCCTGCACACGCCCACGCCATCCATCATCGGCGACGTGTTCGAAGAATCGGAACTCACCACCTGGCTTGAGTACCCGTGACACCTCACTCAACGCTGTCTCGACGTCTGGGATCGTACAGAATACCATCGATGCAATGACGACGTCAAACGTGTCATCACGATATGGGAGCGACTCAGCTGGTGAGTCGTCAATGGTGACATCCAAAGAGTAAGTTCGTGCCTTCTCCTCTGCCTGTCGCCGCATATAGAGATCAGGTTCGATGGCGTGAAACGTCGTCACGTCGCTCTCGACAGGGTCGCGTTAACTTTGGCATCGATTCCACCAGACGGCGAGGGCTTGAAGCCACGTTTCTGCGGTCGTCGGCTCCACGTGGCTGAACGTATTTGAAAACGAAGAGGTTCAGCGTTTTACTTCTCTAAAGATACGTTCGACGGCATTCCGATTGCCATGGAGTTCGTATCTGCAATCGAGGCCGTGTCGGTCGAGGGCAGTTTTGAGCCACTGAGCATCGTCGACGAGAAATACGGCGGTTTCGACGTCGTGTTTCTCGCGTAATTCACTCAGGAAGATTTCGGTTAAGCCGGTCGTATACGTGCTAAAGATCCGGATATGAAGGAATTTGTTCGTTTCAGGATCGACGGCGGCATACAGCCAATACTGCTGTCCGTTGATTCGAATCACGGTTTCGTCGAGTGCAACGTGATTCGGGCTCGCACCGCCTTCGGGCTGTAGATCGGCCTTCTGCACCCAGTTGTGGACAGCCGTTCGAGAGCGTTCGACACCCAACCTTTCAAGAATAGAGATGGTATCCAAAAGTGATAGTCCTGCCACGTGCATCTGAATACCGAGCCGCATCGCGAACTCGGGTGTCCACTGACGCTCCACAAAATCTAATTCGATCCAGTCGCTATCGTCGCTGAGGCGTGTGATTTCTGGCATAGAGCACTACGAAATCATCACGCCTCACTCTTCACGCTTAACTTGACACGACCGTGTCTCCTCCCTTTGGGTGGAAAGTCGTCTGGGTATTTCAGCACAGAGCACTCACTGAACGTATGGACGACCACAAACCCGGAAGGGATCGGGAGGACGCGATACCCAGTGAGTTCCCCGAGCTCTATGAAGAGCTCAATTCGTTACCGGTCACCGTCGAAGCGGTCTCGTTCGACGGAAGGCGTATCGAGACAGAACACCGGACGTTCGAGCGAACCATCATTCGTGTTCGCGGTCAAGGCGTGACTGGATTCGGAGAAGATGTCACCCGTTCCAGAGAGGCTCACGAGCGACTTCGCGAAGAGGGACTAGCGCTTCCGACGGGTGACTGGACGATCGGAACGTTTTCGGACGCTCTCGATGCCAATTTCTCGACACAGACTGCGTCCAGGGACGCTCCCGAGTATTTGCGCTGGGCGATCGAGAGTGCAGTTCTCGATCTGGCACTCAAACAGTCGGGGCGAACGCTGGCATCGGTACTTGACCGTACGTACGAACCGATGGCATTCGTCGTCAGTCTACAGCTCGGGGATCCACCACACATCCGTCCCGTGAACCGGTTCCTCGATACAGATTCGGATATCGAGTTCAAGATCGACGTCCCCGATACGCCGAGCGACGAGTTACTCTCGGCCCTATCGGATACCGGTGCGGTTCGAATTCTGGATTTGAAAGCACAGTACGGTTCGGATGTCGGGGGTCCCACTGATCCGGACCTCTACCGGCAGCTGTTCGAGACGTTCCCGGATGCACTCATCGAAGACCCGGCCGTCACGGATACGACACGACCTGTACTCGACGAATATGCTGACAGAGTCTCCTGGGACGCCCCGATAACAGGTGTCGAAAGTATCCGGAACCTCCCGTGGGAACCAACTGCTCTCAACATCAAGCCGTGTCGGTCTGGGACGCTCGAATCACTCTGTCGTATTCTCGAATATGGCTTGCAACACGATGTCGAACTCTATGGAGGCGGAATGTTCGAACTCGACGCTGGCCGAGCGCACTCACAGGCGCTCGCCTCGCTGTTCTATCCAAACGGTCCAAACGACCTCGCACCACCTGCGTATCACACCTACCAAGCCGACAAATCCTATCCCTCGAGTCCACTGGAACCACCAGCCCAACCGACCGGAATCGGGTGGTATTCCAGGTGACTTCGAGTACGCTGTCCCACGAGGGATACGATGCCAGCGACGGTTCGAAGACACGAGTAACCGCAGAAACGGCACTCCATGACTAACTCTATGAATTCTCGAGACCAGAAATACATCGCGATTATTGACCAAGACAAGGTCACCGACGAGGTGCGGAACATCGCCGTCAAATACGATCCGCTGAATCGATCCGGCCACGAGGGGTTCCACGTCACCGAAGACGCAGAACTCCACATCGACGACGTGAACGTGATGCGCGAGCACAAACTCATCGAGAAGAAAATTCCGAACGACGCGATCCAGATTGTCCCGCTTCCATCCGAAACCGGCCAGCTTGTTCACCAGTATGGCGAGAACGGATTCCGGATGTACGACCTCCCCATCCCGGAGGATGGTAGAATCGTCGGCCTCCTCGGTCCCAACGGAATCGGGAAAAGCACTGTGCTCCGCATCTTAGCCGGCGAGCTGGTTCCGAATTTCGGCATCACGAATGGGGAATTGGATTGGAATCAGGCTATCGAAGCCTTCCGAGGGACAACCCTGCAGACGCATCTTGAGCGGCTTCGAGACGACAACGTCACGATCAGTTACAAGCAGCAGCGAGTCGACTCGCTTCACGAAGCAAATGCCGAGACGGTGAGAGACCTGCTTGTTGCGCATTCGGACGACCCGGACCGATTCGTTGACGACCTCGATCTTCGGTCGATCCGGGATCGGTCGCTGGCTGATCTCTCGGGTGGCGAACGGCAGCGGGTCGCGATCGGTGCCACCTTGTCAGCCGATGCGGATCTCTACCTGTTCGACGAACCGTCGTCGTTTCTAGATATCGAACAGCGGTTGTCAGTCGCGCAGACGATCCGCAGCCATGTCCAAGAAACGGATGCAGCGGCCCTTGTCGTCGAACACGACCTAGCGACACTGGACCTCCTCTCGGACGCGATCCACGTACTGTACGGTGAACCAGGTGGATTCGGTGTCGTCGCCCAACAACTCGCAGTTCGAACAGGCATCAACCAGTTCCTCGATGGCCGACTGAAAGAGGAAAACGTCCAGATTCGCCGCAACTCGATCGACTTCCCCACGGCCGGTGAACGTGGCGTCCAGTATGGTGACCCGGTTCTCGACTATCCTCGGTTGGAAAAATCGTTTGAGGACTTTTCGCTGACAGTCGAGTCCGGTCAGATACATACCGGTGAGTCAATCGGAATCGTTGGGGAGAACGCGCTCGGGAAAACGACATTCGTGAAATTACTTGCTGGGAGTGTTGAAGCCGACGAGAGAACGGTTCTGGATGAGGTAACAGTATCGTACAAGCCACAGTACATCACGCCAGATAGCGACGAAACGGTTCGTGAGCGGTTCACAGCGGTCGCCGATCTTCACTCACAGTCATTCACGAGGCGAATCCAGGATCCGTTCGAGCTCGAGCCGTTGTACGATCGTTCGCTCGGTTCGCTCTCAGGGGGAGAGTTACAGCGTACTGGGATTGCACTCTGTCTTGCACGCGACGCAGATCTCTATCTCCTGGACGAGCCCTCAGCCTTCCTGGACGTCAGTCGACGTGTGTCCCTCGCCGATAAGATTCATCAGTTCAGCAAGCAAACTGACCACCCCGTACTAGTCGTCGATCACGACCTTTTCGTCATCGACCGTGTCGCAGACCGACTGATTGTATTCGATGGAGAACCGAGTCGTCACGGGCGGGCAAGTGCCCCACAAGCAATGCGGTCAGGAATGAACGCGTTCCTCGCCTCGCTCGAAATTACGTTCAGGCGAGACGAGCGGACCGGTAGACCACGGGTGAACAAGCCGGGGAGTCAACTTGACCGTAAACAGAAATCGAGTGGGGAATACTACTACAGCGGCTAACTGCTCATCATGCCGGTCATATCGCCTGCGATCCCTTATCATAAGCAGCAACACCGGGTGTTTGATCGCCATCGATTCAACTCCTTCAAATTGGGTCGGATTGGCAAGGTCCTATACCTGAAAGAGAGGAGCCACCTCGAAGCAGAAGCGAGTCAGACACCCTCGGAACTCGACCGACCGCGTAGTTCATCGATGCAAAAGCTGTGCCCACCGACGTGCGGGCCACTTTTCTCTCCAACCCACGAAATATGGTGGTAGGCGAATGGGGCCAATAACAGTCACCGCAGTCATCGATTTTGTGACGGGCGTCTTCGTGCTTGCGACGATGCTTTCGATGGGGCTTGCGTTGACGACCGACGAGATCCTCATATCACTCGGACAACGGTGGCTGCTGGCGAAATCACTGCTCGTGAATCTCGTCCTCGTTCCGCTGCTGGCGTTCGTATTCGTCCTTATTGTTCCGATGGAGACCGGTCACGTCGTCGGACTCCTGTTGATCGCCATGGCCCCGGGAGCACCCTTTGTCCGAAACTCGCCGAGATCTCGAACAGCGACGTCGCGTTCGCGAGCGGGCTGATGGCTGTACTGGGTGTCGTCTCCGTCGCGACAATACCGATTACGGTGGCACTCCTCATGCCCGGCGATGTCTCAGCTGAGCCGCTCGGAATCGCCCGAATCGTCGTCGTGACGCAGTTGATCCCCCTGATCGGTGGCCTCGGCGTCAAGGCGCGCTTTCAGTCAGTTGCAACTCGATTGCATCCACCGATCCAGCGACTCTCGACCGTCTTGCTCGTTCTCCTGATTATCCTCTTGACGCTCGTCTATGCCGGCGAAATGCGCCAACTCGTCGGTACCGGGACACTGTTCATCTCGGTCGCTGTCGTCGGCGCTGCGTTACTCCTCGGATACGCCCTCGGCGGACCAGGTAAAGGCACGCGAGAAGTCCTCGCCACGACGACCGCCGCGCGAAACGTTGCCATCGCGTTGCTCATCGCCACGACGAGTTTCCGCGATCCAGGCGTGCTCACCATCATCGTTGCGTTCGGACTCCTCAGTCTCGTCATCTCGGGCCCGGTTGCGAGTCTCTGGGGCCGACCCGGCGAAACGTGACCCACTACAGCAGTGGTACCTATCCGTCAAAGGAACCCTGTGATCCGAGCGACCGTGCGAACGTACAAACGGCTTTGTCCCGTAGAAGGACTATGGAAATCACCCTCGTCGGTACGGGAAGTCCCATCCCAATTCCCGAGCGTGGTGGCACGAGCATCGCCGTCGAGATCGCAGACGAACGCGTTCTGATTGACTGTGGGCCAAACACCGTCTACGGCCTCATGGAAGCGCAGATTCCATTTGGAGAGATCGAGACGATGTTCTTCACTCACCACCACCTAGATCACAACGCATCGTTCTTCCACTTCGCGTTCACGAGCTGGACCGAGGGCGGCCGCGAATCGCTCACCGTCTACGGACCCGACGGCACCGACCGGCTCGTCGACGCGCTGTACGACGTCTACGCGGAGGATATCGAGTACCGCAAAGACATCTATCCGACTGATGGCATCTCGAACATCG